>USGS01000106.1 GCA_900554275.1 uncultured Eubacteriales bacterium | reverse complement strand
GACCCGAACCAAGCGCGATACCAAACTTCGCCACACCCCGTTCACACGATGGATACTATTATAGCTGTCTTGCCGCCGGTTGTCAAGAGAGGAAATCTTCTCCGCATAGCAAAAGGCACGTCCGCATATACATGCTGTGAAATGCGTACAGAAGGGAAGATGCCGCGATGGAAACGGCCTATCAAAAGTGGGAAAAGCGGAGGCAGGAGCGGACGGGCGGGCATAGGCCGGCGCTGTCCCACCGGAGAAAAAAGGGCAGCGTGGCGCTGGGTCCGCGTGAGAAGCGCCGGATGGCGCAGTTGGCAGTATGTCTGGCGCTGTTTCTGGTGGTATTTATCGGAAAAGGAGTATTTCCAGGAAAGCTCGCGGAGGTGCGGGAGACTGTTTTGAGCGCTATTCAGGCAGACACGGATTTCAAAGCTGCGTTTGCGAGCCTGGGCCGGTCGATCTCCGAGGGGGAACCGATTTTGGACACCCTGGGGGACCTTTGGGTGGAGGTCTTTGGCGGAGAGGCTGTCACGGTGCCGGACGGAGAGGGACAGGTGAGCACGCCCCTGTTCCGCGCCCAGGCCGCATTTCTCAGCGGCTTCCCCGCACGTGAGGATGCGGTGAGCCACTGGTTGGGGGAGGCTGGGAAGCCGGAGCCGGTCGCTGTAGAACCAGCGGAGCCCAATACCGTACCGGAACCCACTCCGGTTCCCACCGCCACGCCGGAGCCGGCCGTAGTCCATGTAGAGTACAACGGTCCCACGCTCCCGGACAACGCCACCATGGACCGCTACAATCTGAACGCCTTGGGCGTGGGGGAGACGGTAACTCCGGCGCTGGGGTGGGTATCATCCGACTTTGGCTGGCGGGAACACCCAGTAGACGGTGGTGAGAAATTTCACAACGGCGTGGATCTGGCAGTGAACGACGGAACGGATGTTCTGGCCTTTGCCGACGGAACCGTAGACTATATCGGCGACAGCCCGATTTACGGTCTCTACCTCCAGCTCAGCCACCCTGGAGGGCTGAAAAGCTTTTATGCCCATTGCAGCGAGCTGCTGGTTCAGCAGGGGCAGACCGTGGCGGCGGGAGAGCGGGTGGCCCTCTCGGGTGCTACCGGCAATTCCACGGGGCCCCATCTGCACTTTGAGCTGAAGCTGAACGGAGTGCTGCTCAACCCGCTCTATTATATCGAGACGAACTGAATGCTGAGATGGAAACGAGTTGAAATCAGCGCAGGCGCGCTGCTGCTGGGGGCGGCGCTCTACTATTTGGATGAACAGGGTGTACTGCTGATGGCCTTTTGTGCCTGTGCCCTGCATGAGCTGGGCCACTGGCTGGTCATCCGGGCCTTAGGCGGGCGGGTAACCGCCCTGCGCATCACCTGTGTCGGCGCGGAGATGCGTCTCTCCGCCCGCTGTCCGCTGGGCTACTGGCAGCAGATAGCCGCTGCGCTGGCTGGTCCGGCGGTCAATCTGCTGGCCGCCCGGATGGCGGTCGGGCTTGGGACGGAGGGGGCGTACTGCTTTGCTGGGCTCAATCTGGCGCTGGCCGCATTCAATCTGCTGCCCGCTGTCCAACTGGACGGCGGGCGCATCCTCTGGTGTATCCTGGCGCTGCTGACATCGGAGGAACGGGCAGAACGGCTGCTGCGGGTGCTCTCCTCCGCGCTGGCAGTGGGGCTGGTTCTCGGAGCGCTGCTGCTGCTCTGGCAGGGGAGGGGAAACCTCACTCTGCTCATTACCGCGGTTTGGCTGCTGGTGCCGCCTGCAGCCAAACCATGCCGAGGGACACGGATGGGATGAAAATTCTGCTTGCAATCCGTTGAGACTTGTGGTAAACTATTGCAGTCTCAATAAAGGGTGGTCCTCTGCGGCCGCCGCCAAAGGTAGGCGGCATCCATGGCTGCAAGAACACCTATAAACTAGGAGGAAGTTTTAAAATGGATCTCATGCAGGCGTTTAACAACAAGTACCTGAAAGCCGAGCCCCCTGTGGCGGAAGTGGGCGACACCGTCCGCGTTCACGTCCATATCAAGGAAGGAAACCGCGAGCGTATCCAGGTCTTCGAAGGCACCGTCATCGCCAAGAAGCACGGCGGCATCGAGGAGACCATCACCGTGCGCCGCATCTCCTATGGCGTCGGTGTGGAAAAGGTGTTCCCCATCCACGCTCCCACCATTGAGAAGATCGAGACCGTCCGCAAGGGTAAGGTCCGCCGCGCGAAGCTCTATTACCTGCGCGACCGCGTGGGCAAGAGCGCTAAAGTCAAGGAGCGCATCTGAGTCTTGGATATTGGGCTGTGGAGAGGCAACTGCCTCTCCACAGCCTTTTTAGTAAGTATTTCTTCTGCAATACCGGAGCTCATATCTCTATACCGCAGAGTATAATATGTGAAAAATAACAAATTTAATTTGCCTTTTTCCTTGATATGATGTATAAAATGTGGTACGCTGTGATCATGAAGACTGGAAGGAGGGTAGGGGGCCGCACGCTGATCCAGGAATTCAGAAAGAAGAATATGATGAGGGAGGAACCATAATGTCACGCAGACGCATTTGTAAAGCTCTCGCCGCATGCTTAGTCCTCGCTACACTTCTCTCAGCATTCCCTGCAATGGCAGCCGGTACAGAGGCTGCCGACAGCGTATACCGCAACGGAATAACAGAAGAAGAATCAGCCAGCAGCAGTCGTTTCCGCCGCCACTGCATCCGCATC
>USGS01000105.1 GCA_900554275.1 uncultured Eubacteriales bacterium | reverse complement strand
AAGAGCGGCGACGCAGCGTGAGTCTCTCACAATTACCGTGTGCTTAGGGATGCAAGAAATAACCGGCACGCAGGGTAAGGCTGAAAGCGAAGCGTCATCATGGGGGACAGGATACGGCGACTCCCTTTATCGTGGAGGATGACAAGCTCATGGACGCAAAGTCCCCTCATACTAAATAATAGCAGAGGGCGGCAGCATATGTGCTGCCGCCCTCTTGATTACCGAACAGCAAAGATCAAGAATTGTCCATTCGGGGTTGCGCATGGTTCAGCCTCTGTTTTGTCTTATAAAACAAAGCAGAACCTACAGCACAGCCTTTTTCCATTTCCTGATCTTCGTCCGAAACGTTCCGAAGGGCGCGATGGTGTTGACATGGATGAACTTGTAAACCTCCCACACCGCTGTTTTGGTGGCGTCATCCGCCCACCGTCTCATGTGCGGCTGGAACAGCTCCTCCTCGCTCATAGAATCGATCATGGTCTGGATCGCGGCGATATTTTCATTTAATTTGCCCTTCAATTCCGCCAGGGACAAATGGGCGTAGGTGTCCGTGAACCATTGGTACAGGTCGCCCAGCTGGTTCCACTTGAATTGCTCCGACGGTGTTTTCACGTTCATTCCACGCTTCTCGTCAGCCTCCCATTTCAAGAGCAGTGTCGTCCACCCCACCTGATACGCAAGATTCTCTGCCGGCGTTCTGTCCACCTCGGGAACTCCTTTATCCTTCAGGGCTTCCGGGATCGTATCAAACTCGGAAATGTACTTTTCAAAGCTCTGACGGATCTCATTTTTGAGATCTTCTTTATCCTTGTATATTCTCAAGACAGCCTCCTTTACCGGCTCTCTGCCAGATATTCCTCTGCATAGTGGACAGCCACCGCGCCGTCCGATACGGCGGTGACCACCTGCCGCAGCACCTTGGTGCGCACGTCACCCGCGGCAAACACGCCGGGGAGATTCGTGCGGGTGGATTCGTCTGCCACGATATAGCCGGACCTGTCCAGCGCCAGCTCGCCTCGGAACAGCTCCGTCGCCGGGGCGCGTCCCACGCTGATGAACACGCTGTCACAGGCAAGGTCGTGCTCCGCGCCGGTGTTGACGTCTTTTAGCCGCAACCCCGTCAGGCGGTTGTCGTGCAGCAGCGCGGAGACCGTGCTGTTCCAGCAGAATTCCACGTTGAGCGCGCTCATCAGCGGCTCATGATAGACCTTCGTTGCCCGCAGGCTGTCCCGGCGGTGAATGAGGTAGACCTTTTGGGCAATACGGGAAAGGGTCAGGGCGTCCGCCGCGGCGGAGTTGCCGCCGCCCACCACCGCTACGGTCTTGCCCCGATAAAAGGCACCGTCGCAGGCGGCGCAGTAGTGGACGCCCTTGCCAACGAGCGCTTCCTCGCCGGGAACGCCCAAGGAACGGGGCGACGCGCCGGTGGCGATGACCACCGTGCGGCCCTGAAAGACGCCCTCGCTGGTGTCCAGCGTCTTGATCCTCCCGGAAAGGCTTGCCTTGTAGACCTCCGCCAGCTCCGTCACCGCGCCGAAGCGCTCGGCGCTCTGCTGCATTTTCTCGCCCAGTGTAAAGCCGTCGATGCCGCCCTCAAAGCCGGGGTAGTTGTCGATCTGCTCCGTCAGCGCCATCTGCCCGCCGGCGGAGAGCTTTTCCAGCACCAGTACAGAAAGCCCACTTCTGGCGGCGTACAGGGCGGCGGTGTATCCGGCGGGGCCGCCGCCGATAACGATCATATCATAGATCTGCTCCATAGCTGCTTCCTCACTGCGCCAGCATTTCCTTGATGAATGCCTCTATGGCCGCCTTGGAACCGGGGGCGACGACGGAGCCGAGCACCTCGCCGTCCTTGAAGAGCATCAGCGTGGGGATGGTGTCGATACCGAAGCGTTGGATGAGCTGCGGCTCCTCGTCGTAGTTGATCTTGCCGACAATAAGGGTGTCCGCGTACTGCTCGCCCACCTTGTCAAAGGCCGGGGCAATACGGCGGCAGTAGGGGCACCACTGTGCCCAGAAATCCACCAGCACGGGCTTGTCCGCGCGGAGAACGTCGTTTTCGAAGCTGTTGGTCGTAATGGTAAGCATCATAAAATCCTCCTATTTCTGTGTAAAAAGTTGTGTTTCAATATCTGTGATCGTAATGCGCGAGAGATACGCGGCGCACTGTTCATTCATCTGCCGGTACAGCGCGTCCATGACCCCCGCCATGCCGGAGCAGATGGCGCAGTTCCGGTCAATGTCGCCACTGTGCCACGCGCAGTCCACAAAGCGGGTATTTACCGCCTCCGCCACCTGCCGCAGGGTCAGCATCGCCGGGTCTGCCGTCAGGCGGTAGCCGCCGTCCAAGCCCTCCCGGGTCTCCACCATTCCCGCCTTTTTCAGCCCCGCCAGCACCCGGCGAACGCGGGTGGAGTTGGTGCAGATATTCTCCGCCAGCGCTTCGCTGCTGAGAGAGCGTCCGCTGTGGCTCAGGCAGACCAGCGCGTGAACGGCCAGATTAAAAGAACTGTCCACCCTTACCCCTCCTTCACAAGCTCGTAGGGCCAGTCGATGACGCCGCCGAAGTCATAGACGTTCTGATACCCAAGCGATAGCAGCTTTTCCGCGGCATCCTTGCTGCGGCGGTCGCTGCGGCAGTAGACCAGCAGCGTGGCTTCCTTGTCGGGCAGCGCCTCGGGCATTTCGCTCCCGATGCTCTCGTTGGGCACAAGGACGGCGTTTTCAATATGCCCGCCGTCGTATTCCTCCCGGGTGCGGACATCCACCACCACGACCTCCTGCGAGGCCATCATCTCATAGGCTTCCTCGGCGCTGATCTT
>USGS01000104.1 GCA_900554275.1 uncultured Eubacteriales bacterium | reverse complement strand
TACAGTCTGGATGAAAGAAGATGACAACGCAACGCAGGGGACTGCTTTGCGTCTATGGAAGTTGCTCTGGGATGTGTTTACATTCCGGAGCTTTGCTTTTACACAAGGATACTTGTGTCTTTCTACCTTGCCCTGAACGATTCGTTCAGGGCTTTTTCTTTTGGAGGTAACGGTATGAACGATGCAGAATATATGCGTCTGGCCTTGGCGCTGGCGGAACAGGGCCGGGGTTGGACGGCGCCCAATCCCATGGTGGGCGCCGTGATCGTAAAGGACGGCGCAGTTATCGGACAGGGCTGGCATGAGCGGTACGGTGAACCCCACGCGGAGCGGAACGCGCTGGCATCCTGCACCGCCGACCCCGCCGGAGCCACCATGTATGTGACGCTGGAGCCTTGCTGCCACCACGGAAAGCAGCCGCCCTGCGTGGATGCGATCCTGGCATCCGGCATCCGCCGGGTGGTGATCGGCTCCGCCGACCCAAATCCGCTGGTGGCGGGAAAGGGCGTGGCGATCCTGCGGTCTCACGGCGTGGAGGTGACGAAAAACGTTCTGCGCCAGGAATGTGACGCACTGAACAAGATCTTCTTCCACTACATCACCACCGGGCGGCCCTTCGTTTCCATGAAATACGCCATGACGATGGATGGCAAGATCGCGGCCTATACGGGTGCATCCAAATGGGTCACAGGTGAAACGGCCCGGCGCCATGTCCAGCAGCAGCGCCACCGGTTCCGGGGCATCATGGTAGGCGTGGGTACCGTTTTGGCGGATGATCCCCTCCTGACCTGCCGTATGGAGAACGGGCGAAACCCCGTTCGCATCATCTGCGACACCCATCTGCGGACGCCGCCGCAGGCGCAGGTGGTCACTACCGCAGACCAGATCCCGACCATCCTCGCCACCTGCTGCACCGACCCAGAAAGACAGGCGGTTTACCGGATGGCCGGGTGCCAGGTGCTCTGCCTGAATGAGGAAAACGGCCATGTAGATCTCCGGCAGCTCATGGAGCGGCTGGGGCGGGAACAGATCGACAGCATCCTGCTGGAGGGCGGTGGAACGCTGAACTGGGCCGCGCTGGAATGCGGCATCGTGCAGCAGGTGCAGGCATATATCGCCCCAAAGCTATTCGGCGGAAGGGATGCGAAAACCCCCGTGGAGGGCGTGGGCGTCCCCGCTCCGACCAATGCCTTCCGATTGAAAAACAGCCGTTTGGAACGGCTGGGCGAGGATCTTCTGATAGAAAGCGAGGTGGAATATCCGTGTTCACAGGAATCGTAGAAGAAGTCGGAGCGATCAAGAACATCAAGCGCGGGCAGCACTCCGCCGTCCTGACGATCCATGCGAAAACTGTTTTAGAGGAGACCCGGATCGGAGACAGCATCGCTGTGAACGGCATCTGCCTGACAGTGACCCGGCTTTTTCCCGATGGCTTTTCGGCGGACGTGATGCACGAGACGCTGAACCGCTCGTCCCTTGCGGGACTCACGGCGGGGAGCGTGGTCAATCTGGAGCGGGCCATGCCTGCCAACGGCCGTTTCGGCGGGCATATCGTGGCGGGCCATGTGGACGGCGTGGGACACATTGCCAACATCCGAAAAGACGATACCGCCGTCTGGTACACCGTCCTCGCGGGGCCGGAGATATTGCGCTATGTGGTGGAAAAAGGCTCCATCACCATCGACGGCATCAGCCTGACAGTGGCCGCCGTGGACGGCGAGGGCTTTTCCGTGTCCACCATCCCTCATACGGTGGCCCAGACCAATCTAAACCAGCGCCGCCGAGGCGACCCTGTGAATCTGGAGACCGACGTGGTGGGCAAGTACATTGAAAAGCTGCTGCGTCCGGAAGAACCGAAACCGCATACCACAACGAACGAAAGCACCCTCACAAAAGAAATGCTGCTGCGCTGCGGCTTTTAACAAGGAGTTTTTACTATGAATTTCAATACCATTCCCGAGGCACTGGAAGATCTGAGACAGGGGAAGATCATTCTGGTCACAGACGACCCTGACCGTGAAAACGAGGGCGATTTCATCTGCGCCGCCGAGTTTGCCACCACGGAGAACATCAACTTCATGGCCACCCACGGCAAGGGCCTGATCTGTATGCCCATGTCGGAGGCCTTTGTCCGCAAGCTGCAATTCCCCCAGATGGTGCAGAACAACACCGACAACCACGAAACGGCCTTCACGGTGTCCATCGACCACATATCCACCTCCACGGGCATCTCCGCCGCCGAGCGCTCCGTGACGGCGATGGCCTGCGTGGAGGAGGGCGCGAGGGCGGAGGATTTCCGCCGACCGGGCCATATGTTCCCGCTTCTGTCGAAGAAAAACGGCGTGCTGGAGCGGGAGGGTCATACGGAGGCCACCGTTGACCTGTGCCGTCTGGCGGGACTGAAGGAATGTGGCCTGTGCTGCGAGATCATGCGGGAGGACGGCACCATGATGCGCACTGCTGAGCTGATGACGCTGGCGGAGCGGTTCGGTATCAAGTTCATCACCATCCGGGACTTGCAGGCGTACCGCAAGTGCCACGAAAAGCTGGTGGATCAGGTCACGGCGGTGAATATGCCCACGAAATACGGCGATTTCAAAGCCTACGGCTTTGTGAGCCGTCTGAATGGTGAGCACCATGTCGCGCTGGTGAAGGGCGACATCGGTGACGGGAAGGACATCCTCTGCCGCGTCCACTCCGAATGTCTGACCGGAGACACCTTCGGCTCTCTCCGCTGTGACTGCGGACAGCAGCTGGCCGCCGCCATGACCCAGATTGAAAACGAGGGCCGGGGCATCCTGCTCTATATGCGGCAGGAGGGCCGGGGCATCGGCCTCATCAACAAGCTGCGGGCCTATGAATTGCAGGAGCAGGGCATGGCCACGCTGGAGGTCATTCGGGCTCTGGGCTGCCACGGAGACGAGCGGGAGTATTGCCTCGGCGCGCAGATCCTGCGGGAG
>USGS01000103.1 GCA_900554275.1 uncultured Eubacteriales bacterium | reverse complement strand
TATTCTACCGCATAGCAGGCAGAAATGCAACAGCATTTTCCGCTTCTTCCCGCCATTTGAAGGTAAAATCCACCGTTGATGCTCACAGATGCGGCGCAGCCGCGCTGTGCTTAATCGTTATTGCGTCCGCGCTCGGCGATGATCTTCTCCGCAATGCTCCTGGGAATCTCCACATAGCTGTGGGGCTCCATGGTGTACTGGCCGCGGCCCTGGGTGGAGGAGCGCAGGTCAGTGGCATAGCCGAACATGTTGGCCAGAGGCACCAGAGCGTCCACCTGCGTGGCGCCGGGGCGGCTCTCCTGGCCCTGAATCTGGCCGCGGCGGCTGGTCAGATCGCCGATCACATTGCCCAGATAATCATCGGGCACGGTGACGGAAACCTTCATCAGGGGCTCCAGCAGGATGGGATCGGCCTTGCGGCAGGCCTCCTTGAACGCCATGGAACCGGCGATCTTAAAGGCCATTTCGGAGGAGTCCACCTCGTGGTAGGAGCCGAAGGTCAGGTGGACCTTCACGTCCTCCACGGGATAGCCGGCCAGCACGCCGGCCTGCATGGCTCCCTGAATACCGGCGTCCACCGCGGGGATATACTCCTTGGGGATCACGCCGCCGGTGATCTCATTGCTGAACTCGTAGCCCTTGCCGGGCTCGTTGGGCTCTACCGTGATGCGGACGTGGCCGTACTGGCCCTTGCCGCCGGACTGACGGGCATACTTGGTGTCCTGCTCGACCGACTTCTTGATGGTCTCCTTGTAGGCCACCTGAGGCGCGCCCACGTTGGCCTCCACCTTGAACTCGCGGAGCAGACGGTCGACGATGATCTCCAGATGGAGCTCGCCCATGCCGGCGATGATGGTCTGGCCGGTCTCCTCGTCGGTCCAGGTACGGAAGGTGGGGTCCTCTTCAGCCAGCTTTACCAGCGCCAGGCCCATCTTCTCCTGACCAGCCTTGGTCTTGGGCTCGATTGCCACGCGGATGACAGGGTCAGGGAACTCCATGGACTCCAGGATGATGGGGTGATTATCATCGCACAGGGTATCGCCGGTGGTGGTGTTCTTCAGGCCCACGGCGGCAGCGATGTCGCCGGAGAAGACCTCCTCGATGTCCTCCCGGTGGTTGGCATGCATCTGCAGGATGCGGCCGATGCGCTCCTTCTGGTTCTTGGTGCTGTTGAGCACGGAGGAACCGGTGGTGAGCTTGCCGGAGTACACACGGAAGAAGGACAGGCGGCCCACGTAGGGGTCGGTCATAATCTTAAAGGCCAGGGCGGAGAAGGGCGCGTTGTCGTCGGCGGGACGCTCGTCCTCCTCGTCGGTGTCGGGGTTCACACCCTTGATGGCCGGGATGTCCAGCGGGGAGGGCATGAAGTCGACGATGGCATCCAGCAGCTTCTGAACGCCCTTGTTGCGGTAAGAGGTACCGCAGGTCACGGGAACCAGCAAGTTCTCGATGGTGCCCTTGCGCAGGGCACGGCGGATCATATCCTCGGGGATGGGCTTCTCCTCCAGGGCCAGCTCCATGATCTCATCGTCGATGTCAGCACAGGCGTCGATGAGCTTGGTGCGGTACTCCTGGGCCAGCTCCAGCATATCGGCGGGGATCTCCTCCACGCGCATGTCCTTGCCCAGCTCGTCGTAGTAGATGTCGGCATCCATCTCCACCAGGTCGATGATGCCCTTGAAGGACTCCTCTTTCCCGATGGGCAGCTGGATGGGCACGGCGTTGCACTTGAGGCGGTCGTGGATCATGTCCAGCACGTGATAGAAATCCGCGCCCAGCATGTCCATTTTGTTGACATACACCATCCGGGGCACATGATAGTGGTCGGCCTGACGCCACACGGTTTCGGACTGGGGCTCAACGCCGCCCTTGGCGCACATCACGGTGACAGAGCCGTCCAGCACACGCAGAGAACGCTCCACCTCCACAGTGAAGTCCACGTGACCCGGGGTGTCGATGATGTTGATACGCGTCTGGGGGAACTGATCCTTGGAGCCCTTCCAGTAGCAGGTGGTAGCGGCGGAGGTGATGGTGATACCACGCTCCTGCTCCTGCTCCATCCAGTCCATGGTAGCCGTACCCTCGTGCGTTTCACCCAACTTGTAGTTCACGCCCGTGTAATACAGAATACGCTCTGTGGTCGTGGTCTTGCCTGCATCGATGTGTGCCATGATGCCGATATTTCTTGTATTGTCCAGTGTAACCTTTCTCGGCATACCGTTCTCCTTTTCGTGTCGTTGGTATAATTACCAGCGGAAGTGGGCGAAAGCCTTGTTGGACTCGGCCATCTTGTGGGTGTCCTCGCGCTTCTTCACGGCAGAGCCGGTGTTGTTGGCGGCGTCCATGATCTCGCCGGCCAAACGCTCGGCCATGGTACGCTCGCCGCGGGCGCGGGAGTAGTTCGTCAGCCAGCGCAGACCCAGGGTCTGACGACGGGCGGGACGGACCTCCATGGGGACCTGATAGGTAGCACCGCCGACGCGGCGGGCCTTGACCTCCAGGCTGGGCATGATGTTCTCCATAGCCTGGGTGAAAACTTCCAGAGGCTCCTTCTCGGTCTTTTCCTTGATGATGTCAAACGCACCGTAGACGACCTTCTGGGCGACGCCCTTTTTACCGTCCAACATGATGCTGTTGACCAGCTTGGTCACCAGCACGGAGTTGTACATAGGATCGGGCAAGATCTCTCTCTTGGGAACATTACCTCTTCTGGGCACTATGCTTCCCTCCTTCATAAAAATATGATTTCACAGGTACTCAACAGCCCCGACGGACTGTTGTACGGCCTGCCAAAGAGGTACATTATATAGTAAAATATAAGAAACCTTTTCGGCAAAGCTCATGTCGGCAAGTTTTACTTGCTCTTGGGGCGCTTTGCGCCGTACTTGGAGCGGGCCTGCATACGGCCGGACACACCCTGAGTATCCAGCGTGCCGCGGATGATGTGGTAACGGACGCCGGGC
>USGS01000102.1 GCA_900554275.1 uncultured Eubacteriales bacterium | reverse complement strand
CCGGCGCGGGTCACTTTTGGCCGCAGCCCCAAAAGTGACCAAAAGGTCTGCTTGAAACCAAAGGTTTCAAGACTTCCTGCGCGCTATGTTCTGAGCTTATCGGTGGCTTGCACCGCACGGTCACGGGGATTTAGCTTTGTCGTGCGGATAAAAGGATCGTCTCTGCGTCTGCGCCGCTGCCGCTGACCTCAGCCACGGTAGAAGCTGGTGCGCCTATATTTCAGAGCAAAAGCGGCAGCGAAAAGAGAAGCAGAGACAGAAAAGAGGCCGCCGGAGGCAAAAGAAGAGGACGGATTCCCACGACCAGTCTGCGGACTGGTCTCGGAATGACAGACATTAACCAGTCGGAATACACAATTCATATAAGAGAAATAAGGAGGAACTACTATGCCTACACCCGGAACTATTGCCATCATCATTCTCGTGATCCTGATCCTGGCGGTGATCGTCAGCTGCATTCAGATCGTGCAGCAATCCAAGGCCTACGTGGTGGAGCGCCTGGGCGCGTTCCACAGCGTATGGGGCGTGGGTATGCACTTCAAGCTGCCGTTCATCGAGCGGGTGGTGAAAAAGGTGAGCCTGAAGGAGCAGGTGGCGGATTTCGACCCCCAGCCGGTGATCACCAAGGACAACGTGACCATGCAGATCGACACGGTCATCTATTTCCAGATCACCGACCCCAAGCTGTACACCTACGGCGTGGAGTATCCCATGAGCGCCATTGAGAACCTGACGGCCACCACGCTGCGCAACATCATCGGCGAGCTGGAGCTGGACCAGTCCCTCACCAGCCGCGACACCATCAACGCCAAGATGCGCTCCATTCTGGACGAGGCCACCGACCCGTGGGGCATCAAGGTGAACCGGGTGGAGCTGAAGAACATCCTGCCGCCCCGTGAGATCCAGAACGCCATGGAAAAACAGATGAAGGCCGAGCGGGAGCGCCGGGAGTCCATTTTGCAGGCTGAGGGCGAAAAGGCCAGCAAGGTGCTGATCGCCGAGGGCGAGAAGCAGTCGGTGCTGCTGCAGGCGGACGCCGCCAAGCAGGCGAAGATCATGGCCGCCGAGGCCGAGGCCACGTCCATCCTGAAGGTGCAGCAGGCGCTGGCGGACTCCATGCGGATGCTGAACGAGAACGCCCCCAACGACCAGGTCATCAAGCTGAAGGCGCTGGAGGCACTGGAGAAGGTGGCGGACGGCAAGGCCACGAAGATCATCATCCCCAGCGAGATCCAGGGGCTGGCCGGTCTGGCCGCCAGCACCAAGGCGCTGGTGGAGGGCGGCAAGGCGGAGTAAGGTTATGGCGAAGAAAGAACAGCGCTTTATCAAGGTCGCGGAGGACGGCGGTTTTTTCAACGGTGCGAACGAGGTTTGGGTGGACACACAGACCGGCGTGCAGTACCTCTATCACTGCGCCGGTCAGTCCGGAGGGCTGACGGTGCTGGTGGACGCGGAGGGCAAGCCGCTGCTGTACCGCAGGACACCGGACGCGCCGGAGTTCTGACGGAGAAGGGAGCAGGAAATGGCCATTCTTGCGAAGGAGTGTCCCCTGTGCGGCGGGAAGATGATGCCGCCGCGGTGCGCCAGCTATCTGACCACGGTGGATGACCCCGGCCTGCCCGTCATGGAGCGGCACATGAAGGTGCTGATCTATACCTGCCCGGAATGCCGGTATGTGGCCATGTTCGCGCCGCCGTCGCCGCTGGAGGAATTTGAAAAGCGGCAGGCGGAGGAGCAGGCCATCACCGACCCGGTGGAGAGGTTCATGTATAACTTCCGGGAGTATTCCGACGAAAAGCTGCAGCAGGTCATCGACGGAAGGGGATACGTGCCGGAGGCGAAAAAGGCGGCCAAGCGGCTGCTGTACCGCAGAAAGTACGGGGAATAGAACAAAAAAGTAACCGTCAAAAGCTATCCGGAGGAGATGTATGCGCCGCAAAATCATCTGATGTACCAGATGTATATATGGTTCAGTGGGATATTTTGTAGACTTATGGCGATTGGCAAACTCTGAATTTGCGCTTATGATGAGGCGCAACACAGAGGCGTGTGACCGGGATAGTCCGGACACACGCCTTTTCTGTTTATTCAGACCAAAATCAAAACAAGAAGGGCATTCTGGCGAAGATGAAAACGAAGAAAATAATCGCGCTGTAGCCTACCTGTTGCCTGGCCTTCAGCCTTGTGGTCGGCGGCGGCAGCTTTGGAAATGACGCCGCAGCTGCTGACGGTGTCGCATCCGGCGGCAGCGACACCATTACCGCTATCGCCAACTCCGAGGGCGTGGTCTACTGCTCTGCCGATACCTACTCCGCCGGTCTGCGTGACGCCTTTATCGCGGCTTGCCAGAGCAAGGGCCTGGAGATAGTGGCTGAGGAGTCCGTGGACACCATGACCGAGGTGGACTACACTAGCCAGTTCAACAAGATGGTCTCCGCCGGCGCGGAGCTGGTGTTCACCCCGTTCTACTATCCCAGCATATAGCCCCGGCTGGTGACCTGCAAACGGCTATCCCACGCGCCGATCTCTTGGGGAGCGTCCGAAACCGCGAAATACGCGCCCACATCCCTGATCTTCGCACTCTTGAGCCATGTCTTGGCGATCATCTTCACTGCCGCCCGATTCGCAGCGTCAAACACCAGCACACCGCCGGGGAAGGCGTCTGCCATGGCCTGCACCAGCGCTTTGACCTGCTCGGTCAGAAAGTAATAGAACACGCCGGAGGCAAAGAACACCGCGCCACTTGAGGCATCGATTTCAGAAAACCATGCCGTGTCCTTCAGATCGCAGGGAATGTTTTGTTCCCGATCCCCGGCGGGCAGCAGCTCGTTGCGCACGGTAATGACATTGGGAAAGTCCAGATTGTAGATTTTACAGCTGCCGTTGTCGCAGCTTCTTCCAGTGCTGTCCAGCCCGCAGCCCAGATTGACCACCGCCGCGTTGGGGTGAGATTTCAGATAATCCCGCACCTCGAAGGCAAGGTCATTCTGCCGCACGGCCACCTCCAGTGAACCGAAACGCTGCATCAGGCTGCGGGATTTTTTCTCCGACTCAGAAAAATCGTAGTCGATCTTGTCAATCAGGCGAACCGCTGTTTCGTCCCGGTAAAGATTCGGGTATAGTTCTGAGCAGACCTTCCGCGCATACAGCGGAATGATCAGCGTCTCCTGTACGGTGTTTTTCTCGATTTT
>USGS01000101.1 GCA_900554275.1 uncultured Eubacteriales bacterium | reverse complement strand
GGCGCTGCAAGTCCCACGCCATCGGCATGGTCCATGGTTTCGAACATATTCTGAATCAGCTGAAGCTCATGAAAAGGGTCGGCGAGAAGCTGAAAAAAGAGAAAATGAAGAAGCCGTCATAACATGATGCGAACAGCCCCCTTCGACACATTCGAAGGGGGCTGCTTTTTCAAGGTCACACGCTGAACAGAATATCGGCGTAGGTGGGGAAGGGCCACACGTCGGCGGGCATCAGCGCTTCCAACTGGCTGATCAGCTCACCGGCCTGCTGCGTCCGGGTGGAGATATTCGTGCGATACCAGCGGGCGGCGTCGATGCCGCTGTCAGCGGCGGGGGCTTTGCTCAGCGCCGCTGTCAGAGCCTCGCAGGTGTCGAACAGCTTTTCGCTCAGCTCGGACAGGCGCAGCAGCGTCATCTCCTCCATCTTTACGGAGATCGGCAGGCGGCTGTCCGCCTTCTTGTGGAATACGGCGACGGCCAGCTGGTCGGTGTACCGGCTGACGGCGGGGAGGATGCCGCGCTGGACCATGTCCAGCAGCGTCTTGGCCTCGATGGTCGTCACCTTGCAGTAATTCTCCAGGTGGATCTCATACCGGGCGCGCATCTCTGTTTCCGTGAGGACAGCATGCCTGGTGAAAAGATCAATGTTCTTGCGGTCTATGTAGGCGGGCATACAATCCATCGTGTCCCGCAGGTTGGCCAAACCGCGGCGGGCCGCCTCCTGCACCCAGGCGTCATCATAGCCGTTGCCGTTGAAGATGATGCGCTGGTGGGCGGCGAAGGTGTCGCGGATCAGCGTCTGCAGGGCGGACTGGAAATCGCCGGCCTTCTCCAGTATATCGGCAAACTGGCACAGCTCCTCGGCCATGATGGTGTTCAGCACCACGTTGGGGCTGGCGATAGACTGGGATGAGCCCAGCATACGGAACTCGAACTTGTTGCCGGTGAAGGCCAGGGGCGAGGTACGATTGCGGTCCGTAGTATCCTGAGGGATCTCCGGCAGGGTGTCCACGCCGATGGTCAGCTTCCTCTTGGTAATGTCCACATATTCCGTGCCGGTGATGATAGCGTCCAGAATGGCGGTCAGCTCATCGCCCAGGAAAATGGAAATGATGGCCGGAGGAGCCTCGTTGCCCCCCAGGCGGTGGTCATTACCGGGATAGGATACGCAGCAGCGCAACATCTCCTGATACTCGTCCACACCCTTGACAAATGCGGCCAAAAACAGCAGGAACTGGGCGTTCTGACTGGGGGTGCTGCCGGGCTTGAGCAGGTTCTCGCCGGTGTCGGTGGCCAAGGACCAGTTGTCGTGCTTGCCGCTGCCGTTGATGCCGGCGAAGGGCTTCTCGTGGAGCAGGCAGACCAGTCCATGGCGGGCAGCCACCTTTTTCAGCATCTCCATGGTCAGCTGGTTCTTGTCGCAGGCAGTATTGGCATCAGAGTAGATGGGCGCGATCTCGTGCTGGGCGGGGGCGACCTCGTTGTGCTCCGTCTTGGCCAGCACGCCCAGCTTCCAGAGCTCCTCGTCCAGCTCGCGCATGAACGCGGCCACGCGGGGCTTGATCGCACCGTAGTAGTGGTCATCCAGCTCCTGGCCCTTGGGAGGCTTTGCGCCGAACAGCGTCCGGCCGCACAGCTTCAGATCGGCGCGGCGGTCGTACATGGAGGCGTCGATGAGGAAATATTCCTGCTCCGGGCCGACCTGCGGGACAACGTGCTGTGCCTCGGTGTTGCCGAACAGCCGCAGGATGCGGATGCACGCCTTGTCCAGCTCCCGCATGGAGCGCAGCAGCGGCGTTTTCTTATCCAGCGTCTGACCGCTGTAGGAGCAGAATATGGTGGGGATATACAGAGTTTTGTCCTTCACGAAGGCGTAGGACGTGGGATCCCAAGCGGTGTAGCCCCTGGCCTCAAAGGTGGCGCGGAGACCGCCGGAGGGGAAGGAGGAGGCGTCCGCCTCGCCCTTGCTCAGCTCCTTGGCACTCAACTCCATGACCACGCCGTCCTTGCCGTCGCGGGTGATAAAGCTGTCATGCTTTTCGGCGGTGAAGCCGGTCATGGGCTGGAACCAGTGGGTGAAGTGGGTAGCGCCCTTTTCGATGGCCCAGTCCTTCATGGCGCTGGCGATCTCGCCGGCTACGGAACGATCCAGTGCCGTTCCCTGGGCCAGAGCCTGCTGCCATGCCTGGTACGTCTCGGCGGACAGACGCTGCTGCATCTGCTGCTCACCAAACACCATTCTGCCAAACAGGGCGGGAACATCGGTTTTCTTTTCACACACAAAGATCATTCCTTTCAAAATAAGCTGCAATAAGCGGCACGGCTCGCGCCGTTATAAACGAGATGGTTACAGAAATAGGCTCATGACAAGGGGCGTGACATAGGTCTCCATCACGGCGGCTGCGGCCAACAGCGGCAGGATCAGCACGCACACAACGCGCAGGATATTCAGCAGAAGCGGCTTCATGACGCCTTTTTCATTCTTACGGATATAGGCGTTGATGTTCTTGCACAGGCACAGCCCCGCGCCCAGGCTGAGAAACAGCGCTGGAAGCTCGAAAATGCCGTGGGGCAGAATACCCGCCAGCAGCATCAGCAGAGAGAAGCCGTTGTTGGAATAAAGCGCGGCCAATGCGCCCAAAATGATGGAGTTGACGCCCAAAGAAAGGGCGGGCAGGAAGAGAAACGGGATAAAACCGTAGAGAACAGACAACGCCATAGCCTGCAGATTGTTCAGAAAGAGCGCCACAGCGCTGAAGCTGCCGTCCTCCTGCACGATGCCGGAATTCTCAACAGACTCATTGAACCAGTCTATAATTCCTGTGGGAATATCCGGAAAGATGCGTCCGGCAATATATGCCATCACAGAAATGGCCAGAAACGCGATGGTCGTGATAAAGACATAGTGCCCGTACTGCTCACGCCAAAAGGAGACGATAGCGCGGAATTGTTTTTTCATTACAGGTTCTCCAGCATGGCGAGACCGGCGCGGAGACGCTTCAGCGTCTCGTCACGTCCCAGAATACGGCAGATCTCCACCGCGCCGCCGGGGGTCACCAGCTTGCCGGCGGCAGCGATGCGCACCGGCCACATCAGCGTGGCGTTCTTTACGCCCAGCTGTTCGGCCAGGGATACCAGTCCGTCGTGAATGGCCTCGTCCGTCCATTGGGGCAGGGCCTCCAGCATGGGAATAGCGGCCTCCAGCATAGCCTTGCAGACCTCGGGGTTGGTCTTGGACTTTTTGTTGGTGAAGAACTCTGCATCATAGGCGGGGCA
>USGS01000100.1 GCA_900554275.1 uncultured Eubacteriales bacterium | reverse complement strand
ATCGCCTTCATCCTGGACGCGGCGGGCGTGCGGCCAGGCGTTTCGGTGCTGGACGTAGCCTGCGGCACCGGTGTTTTGTTTGGCGATTACCTGGCCCGGGACGCGGCGCGGGTGACAGGGGTGGACATCTCGCCTGAAATGGCACGCATCGCCGTTTCCAAGCTGCGCGACCCCCGCGTGGAGGTACTGTGCGGCGATGTGGAGGAGCTGCCCCTTCCGCGCAGGTACGACTGCTGTGTGGTATACAATGCGTTCCCCCATTTCGCCCACCCCGCCCGGCTGCTGGCACGTTTATCCGCCTGCCTCTCCCCCGGCGGGCGGCTTACTGTGGCCCATGGCATGAGCCTTGCGGCGCTGCACCGCCACCACGCGGGCGCGGCCCGCGGCGTGAGCCGGCCCATGCTGGAGCCGGAACGCCTGGCCGCGCTGATGCCGCCGTGCCTTGCGGTGGACGTCGCGGTCTCGGATACGGAAAAATACGTCGTCTCGGCGCGGCTGCGGTGAGCGGCGTACACAAAGGTTTTTCAAAGGCGCCGGCTCCCGAGCCCGCGCCTTTTTCTTTCCCCGCGCGCATGCACCTTGCACCGCGCTTCTCCATACAATGATATGAGAGCGGGCGGCACTTGCCCCGCTTTGAAATGCGGCGCCGGGCCTGGGGTTCTGCCGGGCTGTCCCGGCATTTTGTCTCCCCCTTCCCTCCGGCGATTCGGCCGGGCCCGCCTGCCGTGCAATGAAGGAGAACGCATTATGGAACAAGGTACTCTTTTCGTAAAGCTTGAAAGCGCCCGCGAAGCTCTGCCCGTGCAGGGCCGTGTGGTCATTTCGCAGACAGTGAACGGCGTCCGCGTGCTGGAGATCGAGCTGGTAACGGACGAGGACGGTCTGACACAGCCCGTCACGCTGGACGCACCGGACCGGTCCATCTCGCTGGACCCGGCCAGCACCCAGCAAGCCTGGGCCGCCTATGACGTGGAGGCATATGCCGACGGCTACTCCGACATTCTTCTGGAGGGCGTACAGGTATATTCCGGCGTGGAGGCGTACGCGCCCATCAGCATGCTTCCTATTTTTTCCTCCCAGGCGGTTTCGCCCACAGCCGTCACGGCGGACACCGGTTCCACCTCCCGCAAGGCCCAGCAGGACATCCTGCACACCACCATCCCCGCGATCACATAGGTCTGCACCGCCGGGCGGCGCTTGACCTCCTCCATCAGCGGGTACAGCGCCAGCACCAGCACCGTGGCGATCACGAGGGACACACCCACGTCCAGCGGCGTGTGTACGCCCAAATACATCCGGCTGAAGGCGATCAGCACCGCCAGCACGATGCACACCACCCGCAGCAGCCTGCTGCCCGTACACCGGGCGATGCCGCCGTACAGCGCCACCGCGTTCTGGGTGTGGCCGCTGGGGAAGGAATACCCCGTCGCCCCGGCCCGGGCCGGCTCCACGATGGTAAAGTCCGGGTCCTTCACCCAGGGCCGCGGCACGCAGCACAATATTTTCAGGAATTGATTGAGGATCATGCCGAAGAACCCCACCGTCATCAGGTAGTAGCCCTTCCGCTTGTCGATGCACCAAAACACCGCGATGGCGATGATGAGAAACGGCGCTTCTCCGCCCAGCTCGCTGATGATCAGCATGATCTTGTCCAGCACCGGCGTGCGGATACTCTCCAAAGCGTACAAAACACCCATGCTCTGTCCTCCTTTTGCCGCCGAAAGGACGGCTCACCGCCATTGTACTACACTGCCGTCCCCGGCGCAAGCGTTGACCCCACCTTTTTCCTGTGCTATACTGTAGAAAATACCGCTTGAGCGCATCTGGAAACAATTCAACAGATTTGAATTTGATGGAGGCAAGTATGCTGAACGGCAAGGAGTTTGATCTTTGGGCAGATGGCTACGACAAAACCGTCGGTATTTCCGATGAGGAAAGCACATATCCATTTGCTGGCTATAAGAAAGTGCTTGGGTTTATTTTCAAGACGATTATGGAAACCGCAAATGCTGTTGTATTGGACATAGGATTCGGAACAGGCACATTAACAACGAAACTATACGAGCAGGGCTGCTCCATTTATGGTCAGGACTTCTCGACAAGGATGATTGCACTGGCGTCTGAAAAAATGCCGTATGCACATTTGTACCAGGGGGATTTTTCAAAGGGGCTGGTCGAGCCGCTGCGAGACCGGCGCTATGATTATATCGTGGCAACATACTCTCTGCATCACCTGACAGATACGCAAAAGCGCGTATTTCTTTCTGAATTGCGTGACCATCTGAAAGAAAACGGGAAAATTATTATCGGTGACGTCGCCTTTGAAACACGAAAAGATTTGGAGCGGTGCAGGCTGGCTGCGGGGGACGCATGGGACGACGATGAAATCTATTTTGTTGCTGAAGAACTGAGAAAAGATCTGCCGGGTCTTTCATTCACGCAAATATCCGATTGTGCGGGCGTTCTGATGTTAGGCCGATAACCTCCCGTTTGGCAAAGGCAAAATAAGCCGACAGCTTCCATTCCCGCCGAAACCGCACAATATGTAATTGTAATGATCAGGAGGTATACGCCATGACGCCCCAGGAACTGCTGACTCTGCTCCACACCGCGGAAAAACTGAAGGACACCACCCGCCACTGTGACACCTCCGGCGGCCGCAAAGAAAGCGTCGCCGAACACAGCTGGCGTCTGACGCTGATGGCCTTCTTCCTCCGCAGCGAATTTCCCCATTTGAACATGGACAAGGTCATGCGGATGTGCCTTGTCCACGACCTGGGCGAATGCTTTACCGGCGACATCCCCAGCTTCCTCAAGACCAGGGATGACACCGCCCGGGAGGACGCTCTCCTGGTCCAGTGGGTCAGCACCCTGCCCGCCCCCTATAACACGGAGCTGTCCGCCCTGTACGACGAGATGGACGCCCTGGAGACGGAGGAGGCCAAGCTCTATAAGGCACTGGACAAGCTGGAGGCGGTGATCCAGCATAATGAAGCCGCCCTCTCCACCTGGCTGCCCCGGGAATATGACCTGAACCTGACCTACGCTGACGAGAACGTGGCCTTCTCCCCCTATCTCACCGCGCTGCGCGCCGCCATCCGCCGTGAAACGGAGGAAAAAATCGTCAAAGGTGAATGACCTCCCCAACACCGTGCCGCGGTGTCATTTCGAGCCAGTGCGCACACTGGCGTGGGAAGCCATCCTTCTTTTATGTGTCCCCGACGGGTTACCTTCTCTCCTTGGCGAAAGAGGGTCGTTCCGCGCTCCGGCGCGGGTCACTTTTGGCCACAGCCCCAAAAGTGACCAAAAGGTCTGCTTGAAACCAAAGGTTTCAAGACTTCC
>USGS01000099.1 GCA_900554275.1 uncultured Eubacteriales bacterium | reverse complement strand
GATCTCATCCGGCACAAGGCCGTCCACCGCGGCGATGGCCGCCATATAGTTCTCCACGTTGTGGACGCCGGGGATCTTGATGTCCGAGGTGCGGAGGATGGTACGCTCCCCCGCCGGGCCGCGGCAGACGATGTCCTCGCCGCGAAGGAACACGCCGTCGGCAGGCTCGGTCTGACGGCTGAACAGGCGGCCGCGACCCACGGCGCGAGCGGACTGCTCCGCCGTGATAGCGTTGTCCGCGTTGAACACGGCGATGTCGCCGGCCTTCTGATGGCAGAAGATGTTCTCCTTGGCGGTGACGTACTCGGCCATGTCCTTGTGTACATCCAGATGGTTGGGCGCAAGGTTGGTGACCACGGCGATGTGGGGGCTTTGGGTCATGGTCATGAGCTGGAAGCTGGAAAGCTCCAGCACAGCGTAATGGTCGGGCTGCATCGCATCCGCCTCGCACAGCAGCGGGTGGCCGATGTTGCCGCCCAGCCAGACGGTTTTGCCGGCGGCACGCAGCAGCTCCGCGATGATGGTGGTGGTGGTGGTCTTGCCGTCAGATCCGGTAACGGCGATGATGGGACAGGGACAGATGCGGAAGAAGACCTCCATCTCGCTGGTCAGCTCCGCCCCTTTGGCCACCGCCGCCGCAATCTGCGGCACATCGGGCCGCAGGCCGGGTGTGCGGAAGATCACGTCCGCGTCCAGGCCGTCCAGGTAGTCCCCGCCAAGGTGCAATCGGCAGCCACGGCGCTCCAGATCATCGGCCTGTGCGCCCATCTGTTCCCGGGTGCGCTTGTCGCAGGCGGTGACGGACACGCCCTCCGCCAGCAGCCGGTCGATGAGAGGCGTGTTGCTGACGCCGATGCCGATAACGGCTACCTTCTTATTTTTTATGGTGTCTATATATTCCCGCAGGGTCATGGGTGTTCCCTCCTTGGATGAAGTGGCTTTTGCGTTTTAATTTATGTATTATACCTCACGGGGGAAAAATCTTCAATCAAAATCGCGTGGGAGCGCCCTGATTTTCGCGGGAATGAGCATTTTGGCCGGGAAACCGTCAAACCGCACAAAAACGGCGGGAGAAATTTGGCGAATGTCGGCTATTTTACTTCTTTACATTACCACGCTAAAGTGGTAGTATGATAACACAATAAATCAAGCGGCCACGTAGCCGCAGTTTAGGAGGAACACAACATGAAGAAGTTTATGGCGATGCTGCTGGCACTGGTCATGACGCTGAGTTTGGCGGCCTGCGGCAAGAAGGCGGACGACACCAGCAAGGATGACGCGAACGTGGATGACACCACCACCCCGGAGATCACCTACGCCGTGGAGGCCGGCAGCGCCGGTGAGGAAGTGGCACTGGCCAACGGGTTCAAGACCGTGTCCGTCAACTCTCAGGCTGACGCGCTGATGGAGGTCTCCTCCGGCACGTCCGACGCGGCGATCATCGACCTGCTGATGGCCGGCGCGATGGTGGGCGAGGGTACGAGCTATCCCGACCTGAAGGTGACGGATCAGAAGCTGAACTCTGAGCTGTACGGCGTGGGCTGCCGCAAGGGCAGCGACCTGGCTTCCTTTATCAACAGCGTGATGGGCGAGGCCTATGCCGACGGCACAATGCAGGAGCTGGCCAACACCTACGGCGTGCAGGAGGCCCTGCTGGAGCAGAGCTCCAGCGAGTTCACCGCCTCCGAGACGGACAGCGATGTGAAGTACATCCAGGATAAGGGCACGCTGATCGTGGGCATCACCGAGTTCGCTCCCATGGATTACAAGAGCGCGGACGATGAGTGGATCGGCTTTGACGCGGACATGGCCAAGCTGGTGGCGGAGAAGCTGGGCGTTGAGGTGCAGTTCATCGTCATCGACTGGGATATGAAGGTCAACGAGCTGGACAGCAAGAACATCGACGTGGTGTGGAACGGCATGACGCTGACCGACGGTGTGAAGGCCGCCATGGAGTGCTCCAACGCCTACTGCGAGAACGCGCAGGTGGTCATCACCAAGTGAGTGGCCAAACAGCGGAAATTGTGATACAATAGCTACCCACGGCAGAGGGCGTGCAGCGTCCTCTGCCTTTGGGCGGATTTTATGAGGTGTGTTCCCTCCCCCGCACAAGTGACTACGAAGGAGTTTTTTCATGTTTTGGACTGTTACCCTCTCCCTGCTGGCGGGCATGGGACAGCTGTTGAAGCTGTTCTTCCTGACGCTGCTGTTCTCCCTGCCGTTGGGACTTCTCATCGCCTTCGCCCTGCGAAGCCGGTGCAAGCCGGTGAGCTGGCTCTTTAACGTCATTGTATGGATCATCCGCGGCACGCCGCTGATGCTCCAGCTCATCATCATCTTCTACGGGCCGGGCAAGTGGTTCGACAACAACATTTGGGGGCTGTTTTCCGATGGGCGCATGGCGGCCTGCGTGGTGGCGTTCGTCATCAACTACGCCTGCTATTTCGCCGTGATCTACAAGGGCGGCATCGAGGGCGTGCCCATCGGGCAGAGCGAGGCCGGACAGGTACTGGGCATGACCAAGGGGCAGATCTTCTTTAAGGTCACGCTATTGCAGATGGTCAAGCGCATTGTGCCGCCCATGTCCAACGAGATCATCACGCTGGTGAAGGACACGTCCCTGGCCCGCATCATCGCCGTGACGGAGCTGATCAAGGCCGGTGAGGCGTATATGAAGTCCGCCGGTATCATTTGGCCGCTGTTCTACACTGCCGTGTTCTATTTGGCGTTCGTAGGCATCCTGACGCTGCTGTTCAACTACATCGAGCGCAAGCTCAGTTATTTCCGCTAAGGAGGTGTTGCACATGGCTATTCTGGACGTACAGCACATCGAAAAGCATTTTGGCGACACCCACGTGTTGGAGGACATCAGCTTCTCCTTGGAGGAGGGGCAGGCGCTCAGTATCATCGGCTCGTCCGGCAGCGGAAAGACCACGCTGCTGCGGTGTCTGAACTTTTTGGAGACGCCGGACAGGGGCGTGATCTCCGTCCGGGGCGAAAAGCTGTTTGACGCGGACGACCCGGCCACCCGTTCCGAGAGTGAGATACGAAAAAAGCGGCTGCACTTCGGACTGGTGTTTCAGAGCTTCAATCTGTTCCCCCAGTATACGGCGCTGGAGAATGTGACGCTGGCACGGGAGCTGATGGCCAAGTCTGAAAAGACCGGCGAGAGCCACGCGGACATCGTGGCGGAGGGCAAGCGGCTGCTGGCAGACATCGGACTGGCCGACCGCATGGGAAACTATCCCCACCAGCTGTCCGGCGGGCAGCAGCAGCGGGTGGCCATCGCACGGGCGCTGGCCATGAAGCCGGATATTCTGTGCTTCGACGAGCCTACCTCCGCCCTCGACCCGGAGCTGACCGGCGAGGTGCTGCGGGTCATCCGTGGGCTGGCGGAGCAGCACACCACCATGATCATCGTGACCCACGAGATGGCCTTTGCACGGGATGTGGCGGATCAGGTCATTTTCATGGACGGCGGCGTTATCGTGGAGCAGGGCCCGGCGCGGGAGGTCATCGACCATCCGCATCAGGAGCGGACACGGCAGTTTTTGGCCCGGTACAGCGAGATATAACATGAAAACCTCCACGCGGATGCGTGGAGGTTTTTCATATCGTGCGAGCGCGCCTGTAAGCCGGGTTCTGTTTCGACAGTCATCTATCTACGCGCACCGTCGCCGGTGCGCTCCAGCCACCTCGGGAGCGGCCGGGCCGGCCTGTATGCTCCCATACCGGTGTTGCTCCGGATAGAGTTTACAG
>USGS01000098.1 GCA_900554275.1 uncultured Eubacteriales bacterium | reverse complement strand
CATGAGGGAATCGTTTCCGAAGAATTATGGCATGAGGCACAGGTCAAACTGCTGGCACAAGCGGAGAAGTACGAACATGTCAACAGGGGCAAGGATACCAAAATTCATCTGCTGTCAGGCATCGTAAAATGTCCGGCCTGCGGCGTGGGAATGTACGGAAACAAAAGCATCAAGCACAAGGCGGATGGCTCAAAATACAAGGATTTTTATTACTATGGCTGTAAGCATCGTACAATGACGCACGGGCATAAGTGCGACTTCAAGAAACAGATCAATGAAGAACTGCTGGACAGCGCTGTTGCAGAGGTTATTGTAAAGCTGGTAAGCAATCCAAAGTTCGCCGCCATGATGCAGGAAAAGATCAGCATGAAGGTGGACACCTCTGCCATTGAGAAGGAGATCGCGGCACATGAAAAACAGCTTCGCCAGAGCTATTCCGTAAAAGCGCGGCTGATGGAGGAGATTGATTCCCTCGACCCAGACGATAAGCATTACATCAAACGCAAAGCAGACCTTGATGACCGACTTTACAAGATGTATGATAAAATCGAGGATACAGAAAACCAGCTCGTTGCCGCCAGAGCCAAGAAAATGGCGATTGAGGCGGAAAAGCTGACAGGCGACAACATCTACAAGGTGCTGATTTACTTTGATAAGCTCTATTCCGTCATGGACGATCAGGAAAAGCGGCAGCTTATGGAATCGCTGCTTTCCGAAGTCCAGATATATGAGGAACGGCAGCCCAACGGTCAGTGGCTCAAGTCCATCAAATTCAAGCTCCCAATCATTGCAGAGGATATGAGTTTAAGTTTGGACAATGATGCACATATCGAGACGGTTGTGGCTCTGTGGAGAGAATGATACGAAGAGACGTCAAGCGATGCTTGGCGTCTCTTTTGTGGGGTGCATTGCTTCCCTTGTAAAGAGCGGCGCGGAAGAAATAGTGGCATTTTTACGGCTGCTGTGGTATACTCCTTTTGTATAGCGGGCTTGGAAAGATTACAAAAAGTTATTTCCTGTCACAATAATACGAATTGTATACATATTTTGTCGAGAGGTGTGACCTATGACCTATTTGACTGCTTTTCTTCTGGGGCTGATACAGGGCGTGGCGGAGTTCCTGCCCATCTCCAGCTCCGGGCATCTGGCCATCGCCCAGAACCTGCTGGGGATGTCCGAGGCAGGGAGCGTACCGGAGTTTTTCGACGTGCTGCTGCATCTGGGCACGCTGGTGGCAGTGTTTGCCGCCTACTGGCATGAGATCTGCGACATGGTGGTGGAGCTGTTTCGGGGCATCGGCGATCTGGTGCATCGGACCACGCCCACGCCTGTGCCGCCGGCACGGCGGTTGATCCTGCTCATCATCGTCGGTACGCTGCCGCTGTTTGCGGTGCTGCCCATCCGCAAGGCGGTGCAGGGCCTGAGTGACAATATGTTCTTTGTGGGCGGCGCGCTGATCTTCACAGGACTGCTGCTGTTCGTGTGCGACGGCGTGCGGAAGGGCCGCAAAACGGAGCGCAGCGCCACATGGCTGGATGCGCTGCTGGTGGGCATGGGCCAGGCGCTGGCCACGCTTCCCGGTGTGTCCCGATCCGGCATGACCATCACCGCCGGCTGCTTCGTGGGCTATGAGCGGCAGTTTGCCGTGCGGTTTTCATTCCTGTTGAGTATCCCCGCCGTGCTGGGCGCCAACATCCTGTCCATCGGTGACGCTGTGGCGGCGGGCATCAACGCCGCGGAAGTACCCATGTATCTGGTGGGTGTCGTGACCGCCGCCGTGGTGGGGTATCTCTGCATACGGCTGCTGAAATATGTGGCCAGCAAGGGGCGCTTTGGCGCGTTTGCGTATTACTGCTGGGCTGTGGGTGTGCTGACCCTGGTCCTGCAGGCTGTGAAATGAGGTAACGTATGGCATCTACACAGAAGAAAATCTCCGGCAAGGGCCGCAAGACGCCGCCCAAGCCCGAGCCGCCTGCCTATAACACCGCCGCCCGCATGGTGGGCGGCGTGGTGTGCGCGCTGCTGGCGCTGTGCATCCTGGTGAGCTATTTCAACGTGGACGCGCTGCTGCTGACGTTCACGGCCAAGGTGCTGCGGGGCGCACTGGGCTACGGCTATTATCTTACCGCGCCGGCACTGGCGGCCATCGCCTATATCCAGCTGAGTCATAAGGGCCGGCCGGTGATCCTGCGGACGTTCTGCGCGGCGGTGCTGCCGCTGCTGGTGGGCGTGCTGTGCCACCTGCTGCTGTGCGCGGCAGTGTATGACTTTTCCGCCGGCTTCCTGGGCCGATTCTGGGCCGATGGGCAGGCGCTGCGCTGCGGCGGTGTGCTGGCCGGTGTGCTGGCAGTGGGCGGTACGGCGCTGCTGAGCAAGGTGGTGACCATCATCCTGACCATCGTGCTGCTGCTGGCATCGCTGCTGGGGGCGCTGCACATGACGCCCCAGGAGGCGGCGGAGCGGATGCGCAGCTACCGGGAGAGTCTGCGGGAGGATGAGGACGAGGAGGTCGTCCCCGAGGACTTTACCGCACCTGCGGCGGACAAGCCCGCGAAAAAGGCGGCGAGGTCCGCCAAAAAGCGGCCTAATATCGACATTCCCCTGGACGGCGAGCGGCCCGGCGTTGACCCGGATACGCTGCCGCCGGTGAAGACGTTCTTTGCCCGGCGCGGCGACGATGTGCGCACGCCGGACGAGGTGCTGCGGGGCGGGCCTGCGCCTGCGCCCCAGCCCATCGGGGATGCGCCGGCGGAGGCAGCGGCAGAGCCTGCCGCCGAAGCGCCCGCGCCGAAGAAGCCCCTCAGCGACAAGCAGAGGAAAGCACAGCTGCAGCAGGAGGTGGAGACGGCAGCCCAGGAGGTCAGCCAGGCTATCGAGGAGGAACTGGCCCAGGGCGAGGAGACGTACCACTACCCGCCTATCACACTGCTGGAGGAAAACAGGGGCGGCAACTACACCGAGGTCGGTGCGGAGCTGCGGAACAATTCCCGGCGGCTGGCGGAGACGCTGCGGTCCTTCGGTGTAGATGCCAAGGCGGGGGAGGTCATCCACGGGCCCAGCGTGACCCGATATGAGTTTACCCTGGATCAAGGCGTGAAGCTGAGCAAGGTCACCAACCTCAGCGACGACATCGCCCTGGCGCTGGGCGCCAGCGGCGTCCGCATCGCGCCTGTGCCCAACAAGATCTCCGCCGTGGGCATTGAGGTGCCCAACAGGACCGTGACCGCCGTGCGCATCCGGGACGTGATCGAGTCCCGGGAGTTCGCCCAGCATCCCTCCCCCGTGGCCTTCGCCGTGGGCAGGGACATCGGCGGCAACAACATTGTGGGGAATATCGCCCGGCTGCCCCATGTGCTTATCGCCGGTACGACCGGCTCGGGCAAATCCGTGTGTACCAACTCGCTGATCGTCAGCCTGCTCTATAAGTCCACGCCGGACGAGGTGCGGTTCATCATGGTGGACCCCAAGATGGTGGAGCTTGCGCCGTACAACGGGATCCCCCACCTGCTGATCCCGGTGGTGACCGACCCGAAGAAGGCGGCCGGGGCGCTGCAGTGGGCGGTGTTTGAGATGATGAAGCGGTACAAGATGTTCTCCGCGAAGGGCGTGAAGGATCTGGCGGGGTACAACGCCCTGGCGGAGACGGACGAGGACGTGAAGAAGCTGCCCACCGTGGTGGTGGTCATCGACGAGCTGGCCGACCTGATGCTGGTGGCCGCCAAGGAGGTGGAGGAGTCCATCTGCCGGGTGGCCCAGATGGGCCGCGCCGCCGGCATGCA
>USGS01000097.1 GCA_900554275.1 uncultured Eubacteriales bacterium | reverse complement strand
GCGACATCGACAATCTGAAGAAGGAGGGCTAATAAGATGCTCGTCAAACTCGCTGCTATCTTCTTCAGCATGATCCTGGTCAACAACTACGTGCTGGTGAAGTTCTACGGTATCTGCCCGTTCCTGGGCGTTTCCAAAAAGCTGGATTCCGCCGTGGGCATGTCTGCCGCCGTCATCTTCGTCATGGCGCTGGCCACCAGTGTTACCTGGCCCATCTACACCTATTTGCTGGAGCCAAACGGCATGGCTTATCTGCAGACCATTGTGTTTATCCTCATCATCGCGGTGCTGGTGCAGCTGGTTGAGATCATCCTCAAAAAGTTCATGCCCCCGCTGTACAAGGCGCTGGGTGTGTATCTGCCGCTCATCACCACCAACTGCGCGGTGCTGGGCGTGACAATTTCCGTGCTGGACGAGGGCTACAACTTTGCCGAGAGCTTGGTGTGCGCTGTGGGCGCGGGCGTGGGCTTCATGGTGGCCATGGTGCTGTTCTCCGGCGTACGCAAACGGCTGGAGGATGCCCAGCCTCCCAAGTGCTTTGAGGGCCTGCCCATCACGCTGGTGGCGGCAAGCGTCACCAGCCTGTCCTTCATGGGCTTCGGCGGCGTCATCGAAAATATCTTCGCGGGCCATTAAGGAAGGAGAGAGAGCATGAGTATCGTAACAGCGGTGGCGGTTGTCACCGTCATCGGCCTTCTGGGCGCCGCGGTCCTGGTTGTGGCGGCACATTTTATGCACGTAGAGGAAGACCCCCGCGTGGGAGAGGTGCTGGGCGTGCTGCCCGGCGCTAACTGCGGCGCCTGCGGCTACGCCGGCTGTGCCGACTAGGCAAAAGCCATTGTCGAGGTCGCGCCGGTGAACAAATGTGTGCCCGGCGGTGCAAAATGTGCGGCCGCGGCTGCAGCCATCATGGGCGTGGAGCATGGCGGGCAGCACGGCCTGGATGGTGTGGAACGCGCCGTCCACGTTGACGCCGAAGTAGCGATGCCACAGGTCGTCGGTGATGTCCTGGAACAGGGCCTGGCCGGCCACGCCGGCGTTGTTCACCAGCAGGGACACCGGGCCGAAGGCGTCCTCCAGGCGGCGGACCATATCGTTGACCTGGGCGCGGTCAGACACGTCGGCCCGCAGGGCCAGGGCGCGGCAGCCGGAGGCGGTGAGCTCGGACACCAGACTGTCGGCGCAGTCCTGCCGGACGCGGTAATTCACGCCCACGGCGTAGCCGTCGGCGGCCAGCTGACGGGCCACGGCGCGGCCGATGCCGCGGGAAGCGCCGGTGACCAGCGCGATCTTTTCCATAAAAACATCTCCTTGCCAAGCATTTGATGCCAGTATAGCAAATTTCTGCCGGGTTGGCAAGAAAAGTGTTGACAATGGGGTGCGGATGCGGTAATATACTATCGTTGTCTGCGCGGTTAGCTCAGCTGGTAGAGCACATGCTTGACGTGCATGGGGTCACAGGTTCGAGTCCTGTACCGCGCACCACCTGAAAACCTTGAAACCATGATGGTTTCAAGGTTTTTTGTTTTGCCCAAAAGTGGAGTTAGCCTTATTTTTAGCCTTATGAAGTCACCCGATAGAAACAGACTGTATAAATTGCTCCATCCGTTGTGCGCTGTCCTGCTTCATCTGTTTCGTCACATGGCCATACACATCCAATGTGAAAGCAGCTGTGGCATGGCCGAGATTTTCCTGCACGGTCTTAATGTCGTCGCCGCTTTTGATACAGGCAACTGCGTATGTGTGGCGCAGGTCGTGAAAACGGGTGGATGGCGCACCGATTTTCTTTACAATTCGCTTGAAGCAGTCGTACACCGTGCGATAGGATAGGTATCCGCCGGTTTGATTGGAAAAGACCAGACCGTTTTCCTGCCAGGCATTGCCCGCTTCCAGCCTCATGCCGTTTTGCTTCAGCTTCTGCAAGCGAAACAGAAACACCACCGAGGGAGCCAGAGAGATGCTGCGGGTGCGGTTATTCTTCGGCGGAGAGAAGTAGTATTGCCCGCCCTTTTTCTGCTCTTTGCGGAGTTGACGTTTCACTGTCAGGATTCCGTTCTCAAAGTCAATATGCTCCCAGCCTAATCCAAGTATTTCACCCTCCCGCAGCCCTGTAAACAGCGCGATTTTGTAAAGATATTCGTGGGGACTTCCCTGGACTTCTTTCAGAAATGCAGAGACTTGATCTTCCTCCAGCGGGTGCACTTCCTTTTTGATGACACGGGGAAGTGTACAGGCATCCGTTGGATTGACGCGCAGATAGCCGATCAGCACTGCTTGCTGCATGGCCTTGTGAAAAACACCGTGAATATTCTTTACCGTCTTTGCCGAAAGGGGATTGACTGCTGAGTCGGTTGGAGAGACAAGCTGATTGTAAAAGTGCTGTACCGTATGGGCGTTCAGGGCTTCCAGCTTGATGTTTCCAAGACGCGGCGCAATATACAACTCCACATTCTTCTTGTAGAGATACGCCGTAGACGCTTTCACGCCGCCAAGATAGTCCTGTGTCCAGATGTCCAGCCATTCCCCAACCGTCAGCTTGCAGGGTGCTTTGTAGGTGCCATCGTCCAGCGACGCTGTGATCTGGCGTAGCTTCTGTGCCACTTCCTTCTGCGTCTTTCCGGTGATGCTGCGCTGGATCTGCTTACCTGTGCCGGGGTCGAAGCCCTCCGTGTAGCGGCCCTGCCAGTAGGTATAGGTCTTTCCGTTCTTTGTTGTTGTGATTTTTCTGATGGAACCGGCGCCGCCGGCTCCTTTTCCTGTTTTTGTACGCGGCATATACGCTCCTTTCCGCCGCGCGGAATGTACCATCTCCATGATATATCCCGCACGGCTATTGTGCAAGTTTTATTTCCGCGACGAAGAACTTTACTTCCGCAGGAACTCCAGCAGAGCCTCCCGCGGAATACGAATCTGCCTGCCGATACGGACGCTTCGTATCTGTCCGCTGCGGATCAGCTCATAGGCGGTGTTGCGTCCGATGCCGAGAATGGGCATCAAGTCCTCTACCCGCAGGGTCATGGGCAACTCATGTAGGTCACGGTACTTATTCTCCACGGACAGAACCTCCCTTCACGGACGCCAGATAGATGTCCGTCACGTCCGGACGCTCGTGTCCCAGCAGGCGGGACACAGTGAAATGGGCGTCCAAGGGCGTCATGCCGCCGTTGACGAGAGATGTATACTTTTCAGCGGCGTAGGTATGTCGTAACCCATGGAAGGTAATGCGCCTGTCCGGTGCCGCGGGGTCGTAGATAGTGTCACGATGGCGAATGATAAACTGCTGCATGCCGTTGATGGCCCGGTCAGTGGGAACGCCATCTTGCACCAACAGCTTGCGGCCACGCTCCGTTTTGTCCAGCAGTCGTTGCAGCATCATCGTGATGCGGTCGTCCTCGATGGGGACGATACGCACCTTGCCGCCCTTGCCGTTCACGGTGAGGGCGTTTTCACGCAGCGCACGCTCCGCCGCAGCGGTGTCCATGCGGAAGCACTCGTGGATACGCAGGCCGGCGTAACGAGCCAGATACAGGGCGAGGATGTAGTCCTCCCGCTCCTCCGCCATGGCGTGGCCGATCAGCTTGCCGAACTCCGGGTTCGTCCATGTGCGATCCTGCTGCCCGAAGCGGCGGCGTTCCAAAGCAACGCCCAGTTCTTCATTGCCCGGCAGCGTGTAGCGGGGCTGAGACATCTTATCGTGGAAAAAGCGGATGGCGGAGAGGTCGGTCTTGATGGTGCTGGCCGACTTGCCCTGCTCCTGCAAATAGAGGACGTAGCTCACCAGATGCTTGCCGCTGATGTTCTCCAGCTTTTGCAGATGGTAGTGGACAGCGAGGTGGGCGCAGAACCGTTTGACC
>USGS01000096.1 GCA_900554275.1 uncultured Eubacteriales bacterium | reverse complement strand
AGCAGGTGGCAAAGAAGGATCTGGGCGGCATCCTGATGCAGTACGGCTATGTGTATGTGGCGCAGGTGGCCATGGGCGCAGATCAAGCGCAGACGCTGCGTGCCCTGCGGGAGGCCGAGTCCTATGACGGCCCCTCCATCGTCATCTGCTACTGCCCCTGCCTGGAGCAGCACATCAAGGCCGGCATGGGCAATTCGCAGCTGGAAATGAAGAAGGCCGTGGAGTGCGGCTACTGGCACCTGTACCGCTATGATCCCCGCCGGATCGCGGAGGGCAAGAACCCCTTCCAGCTGGATTCCCCGGAGCCTGACACGGACAAGCTCATGGACTTCCTCATGGGCGAGAACCGCTTCGCCTCCCTGAAGAACAACTTCCCGGAGAAGGCCGACGCCCTCTACGCCAAGGAGATCGCCGACGTAAAGGCGCGCTACGCCAAGTACAAGAAGATGGCGCAGGACTGAGCGCCGCCTGGCGCTGATATCTCATGCGCTGCGGGGGAACCGCCTGACCGCAGGCGGCTCCCCCTTTTCAACGATTCCCTTCCCTGCACAGAAAGGAGACATGTACGATGTACCAAACGATACGCTGCGAAAAGCAAGATGGCATCGCCATCGTGACCATTGACCGTCCCGAGGCGCTGAACGCCCTGAACAGCACGGTTATCACGGAGCTGGAGCAGGTGGTGGCGGCGCTGGAGAGCGACCGGGACGTCCGCTGCCTGATCCTTACCGGTGAGGGACGCTCCTTTGTGGCCGGTGCCGACATCGGCGAGCAGTATCCGCTGGATCTGGACGGCGGCCGCCGCTGGGGTCAGCGGGGCAGCGCCCTTATGCGCCGCATCGAAAAGCTGGAGTTCCCCACCATCGCCGCAGTCAACGGCTTCGCTCTGGGCGGCGGCTGTGAGCTGGCGCTGAGTTGCGACATCATCCTGGCCTCCGAGAAGGCCAAGTTCGGCCAGCCCGAGGTGGGCCTGGGCATCACCCCCGGCTTCTCCGGCACCCAGCGCCTGCCCCGCCGCGTAGGCGTGGCCAAGGCCAAGGAGCTGATCTTCTCCGGTAAGATGATCAAGGCCAACGAGGCGGAAAAGATTGGCCTTGTCAACGCTGTCTTTGCCCCGGAAGCGCTCATGGACGGCGCGCTGGAGATGGCAAAGTCCTTTACCAAGAACGCCCCCATCGCCGTGAAGTATGCCAAGGCCTGCATCGACCGGGGCATGCAGATGGACATGGACGACGGCATCGCCGTGGAGAACGAGCTGTTCGCCATGTGCTTCGCCACCGCCGACCAGAAGGAGGGCATGGGCGCGTTCCTGGAAAAGCGCCCCGCCAACTTTCAGAACGGGTAAATTGCGTTATGAAGCTGAATCAAGATGAGATCAAAACGATCCTGCCGCACCGTGAGCCGATACTTCTGGTGACATCGGTAGAAGATTTGAGCCCCGGAGAGGATATCCGCGCCGTCTTTTTCGCGGATCCTAAAATGGACATCTTTCTCGGACACTTCCCGGAAGAACCGATACTGCCGGGCGTATACTCTATAGAATGTATGGCGCAGGCGGTGGATATCCTGCTGATGTCAACACTGCGCTACGCTGGAAAAACGCCGCTCCTTTTAGGCGTTGACAAGGTGAGTTTCCGAAAAAAGATCCTGCCGGGAGACACCCTTGAAATCCATGCAAATATTATTTCCGAGAAAAGAGAAAAAGCCATCGTCACTTGCGCTGCTGAAGTGTATGTTCGTCAGGAATGGGTAGCCAACGGCGATATAACAATAGCTATGCGGTAAATTTAAGGAGGAAACAAGAATGGCATTGATGACCGCGAAAGAGTACATCGACTCCCTGCGTAAGCTGAACACCCGCGTGTATATGTTCGGCGAGAAGATAGACAACTGGGTGGATCACCCCATGATCCGTCCCTCCATCAACTGCGTGGCCATGACCTACGCGCTGGCGCAGGACCCCCGGTACGAGGAGCTAATGGCCGCCACCTCCAGCCTGACCGGCCACAAGATCAACCGCTTCACCCACCTCCACCAGTCCGCCGACGATCTGGTGAAGAAGGTGAAAATGCAGCGTCTGCTGGGGCAAAAGACCGCCTCCTGCTTCCAACGCTGCGTGGGCATGGACGCCTTCAACGCCGTATACTCCACCACCTACGAGATCGACGAGAAGTGCGGCACGAGCTATCACGAGAACTTCAAGAAATTCCTTGTCTATGTGCAGGACAACGATCTGACCGTGGACGGTGCCATGACCGACCCCAAGGGCGACCGCTCCAAGGCACCCCATGAGCAGACCGACCCGGATATGTACGTCCACGTGGTGGAACGCCGCGACGACGGCATTGTGATCTGCGGCGCGAAATGCCACCAGACCGGCTCCATCAACAGCCACTGGCACATTTTTATGCCCACCATCGCCATGGGCGAGGCCGACAAGGACTATGCCGTGTCCTTCGCCTGCCCCACCGACGCCGAGGGGCTGTATATGATCTACGGCCGCCAGTCCTGCGACACCCGCAAAATGGAGGACGGCTGCATCGACGTGGGCAACGCCAAATTCGGCGGGCAGGAGGCACTGGTGGTCCTCGACCACGTGTTTATCCCCAATGAGTACATCTTCCTCAACGGCGAGTACGAGTTCGCCGGTATGATGGTGGAGCGTTTCGCCGGCTATCACCGCCAGAGCTACGGCGGCTGCAAGGTGGGCGTGGGCGACGTGGTCATCGGCGCGGCGGCACTGGCTGCCGAGTACAACGGCGTGGAGAAGGCCAGCCACATCAAGGACAAGCTCATTGAGATGACCCATCTCAACGAGACGCTGTATTCCTGCGGCATCGCCTGCTCCTGCGAGGGCTGCCCCACCAAGGCGGGCAACTACCAGATCGACCTGCTGCTGGCCAACGTCTGCAAGCAGAACGTGACCCGCTTCCCCTACGAGATCGTGCGTCTGGCCGAGGACATTGCCGGCGGCCTGATGGTCACCATGCCCAGCGAAACCGACTTCAAGTCCGACACGGTGGTGGGCAACAACGGCGAAACCATCGGCGAGATCTGCAACAAGTACTTCGCCGCCCGCGAGGGCGTCAGCACTGAGGATCGCCAGCGGATCATGCGCTTCCTGGAAAATATGTGTCTGGGTGCTGACGCCGTGGGCTACCGCCCCAGACCTATGCACGGCGCAGGCTCTCCCCAGGCGCAGCGCATCATGATCGCCCGTCAGGGGAATATTCAGGAGAAGAAAAAGCTGGCAAAGAACATTGCCGGTATCCAGAAGTGAGAGGGTGGCATGGATAAGAAGCAAGCATGGCTCCAGCTGGTCCGGGAGAAGTCCGAGCACTATCTGAATCTGCACGACGGCGGCTTTGACGAGAAAATGCGGGCGCGTCTGGTGGATTGCGATTACGAGGCACAGACCGTCACCTATGCCTTCCCCACCCAGGGTTGGCAGATCAACGAGAAAGGCGGCATCCACGGCGGCGCTATCGCCGGGATGTTCGATACGGCCTTCGGCGTGGTAGCCAACTTCACCGCCGGAGACAACGAGGCCACCACCACGGACATGACGGTGTCCTTCCTGCGGGGCGTGGATTTCGGCATGGAGCTGCACCTGACGGTGTTCATCGTCAAGGCGGGGCGCAGCCTTATCCGCCAGCGGGCGGAGCTGACCGATGCCGCCACCGGCAAACTGCTGGCCACCGCCAGCGGCAGTTGGATGCCGCTGTGACCACATCATACTTAGGACAAAACAAGGAGAACAAATATGGATTTCAATCTCAGCCGTGAGCATCAGCTGATCCGCAAGATGATGGCGGAGTTTACGGAAAAGGAAGTCAAGCCCATTGCGGCGGAGACCGACCGCACCTGCGAGTATCCCCGCGAGAACATTGAGAAGCTGTTTAATCTGGGCGTCATGGGTATGTGCGTGCCCAAGGAGTACGGCGGCGCGGGCGCCGATCCGCTGGCCAGCGCC
>USGS01000095.1 GCA_900554275.1 uncultured Eubacteriales bacterium | reverse complement strand
GCACCTCTGTTGATTTTAGCCACCATTTTCCTCCTCCTTCCGTTGTTTTATCAGATAGTTTTCTTCAAACTCACGGGCCCCGGCGTCTCCATGTTCGTTGGCGGCTGATTCCGTTACCTCCCCTTTACCCCCTATATTCATCCCCCGGTGGGGAAAAGAAAACCGGCGCAATGCCGGTTTTCTTTTCCCCTGCGCACCACCCTATCCCCACGGCTTTTCGCCGCAGAAGGAGCAACACCCATGACATACGAAAGAAACCGCATACTGCTGCCCGCCATGCTTTTTCGCGCCGGAACCAGCAAGGGCGTCTATCTGCTGGAGCGCGATATGCCCGCAGACCGGGCGGCGTGGGACGCGTTGCTGCTGCACCTGATGGGCAGCCCCAGCAAGACCCAGATTGACGGACTGGGCGGCGCACAGTCTGTCACCAGCAAGGTAGCCATCGTGCAGCCCTCCGCCCGTCCCGATGCCGATGTGGACTACACCTTTGCACAGGTATCCGTGGATCAGCCACTGGTCAGCTATAAGGGCAACTGCGGCAATATCCTCTCCGGCGTGGGGCCATTCGCCATTGAGAGCGGACTGGTACAGCCCCAGGAGGGAATCACCGCCGTCCGCATCTACAACACCAATACGGATAAGTATATCACCGCCGACGTGCCGGTGAAAAACGGGCAGGTGGTGTACGACGGGGACTACGCCATCGCCGGCGTCCCCGGCACAGCCGCGCCGATCCGGCTGCAATTTCTCCACCCCGCCGGTACGCTGGGGCGGGGCTTGCTGCCCACCGGCAGCGCTGCAGACGTGCTGCATATTCCGGGCTTCGGCAGCGTCACCGTGTCCATCGTGGATGCCGCCAATCCGCTGGTCTTTGTCCGGGCAGCGGAGCTGGGGCTGACCGGCAGGGAGGTTCCTGCGGACATCAACGGCGATCCCCATATGTTACATCTGCTGGAGGCCGTGCGGGGTATGGCAGCCGTCCGGCTGGGGCTTCTGTCCGACTACTCCCGCGCCGCGTCGGAGGTGCCGGGTATCCCCAAGATGACCTTTGTAGCCGAGCCGGACGACTATACCGCCGCCGACGGACACACCGTATCCGGCGGCAGCATCGATCTTCTCTCGCGCATGATGTCCATGCAGAAGGCGCACCCCAGCTACGCCATGACCGGCGCTATGTGTACGGCAGCAGCTGCCGTGATTCCCGGCAGCGTGGTGCAGCAGGTGATACGAGAAAATTTTGACACACAGTGTATACGTATCGGCCATGCCGGCGGTGTACTGGAGTGTGGCGTGACGTATACACAGGCCGGAGATGCTCCGGATATTCAGACTGCCTTCGGCTTTCGCACTGCCAACCTTCTGATGGATGGCATTGCCCGCGTCAGGCCGTAAGCAGCACCTCGCGAAGGGAGGAGACATCGATGGAGATGGTGGGAACTGCCCATATGACGAGCCAGCAGCGGCACGCATGGCAAGCTCTTTTGCAGGACGCCGGGCTTCATACGGACGAAGCGGTGGACTACACCGTGCTTTTGTGGGAGGACGGTCAGTTGGCTGCCACCGGCTCACGGGCAGGGAATATCTTCAAATATTTTACCACCGCGCCGCAGTATCGGGAGCGCGGCTTCAGCGCCGCCGTGATGACCGAGCTGCGGCAGGAGGCTTTTTCCCGCGGTATCGACCATCTGTTTCTGTATACGAAGCCGGAAAACGGCCAAATGTTCACGAACCTGTGCTTCTACCCCGTAGCACGGACGGCGGACATCCTTCTGATGGAGAGCTGCCGCGGCGGGATCGGGGCCTTCGTGGCCTCACTGCCAAAGCCGCCCGCCCCGGGCGTCACCGGCGCAGCCGTCATGCACTGCGATCCCTTCACGCGGGGACATCGCTATCTGCTGGAAAAGGCGGCGCGAGACTGCGAGTGGCTGTACGTTTTTGTTGTGTCGGAGGACAAGGGACGCTTCCCCGCCGCCGACCGCATAGAGCTGGTGCGCCAGGGAACGGCAGACCTGCCCAATGTCATCGTCTGCCCCACCGGGCCGTACCTCATCTCGCAGGTCACCTTCCCCACCTATTTTCTCCGGGACACCCAACGGGCGGACGACATCCGCTGCCATCTCGACATGGAGATATTCGCCTCGCACTTCGCGCCCGCGCTGCACATCACCCGCCGCTATGTGGGGACAGAACCCTTCTCCCCGGTGACGGCAGCGTACAATCGCGCCATGAAAGCGTTCCTGCCTGGGCGCGGCATCGAGGTACGGGAGATCCCCCGCAAGGCCATAGACGGCACACCCATCAGCGCCAGTGCCGTCCGCGCCCTGCTGGGACGCGGGCAGGCACAGACACTGCATCAGCTTGTGCCGGAGACCACATGGCGCTATTTACAGCAGCACCGTATGATCGGAGGCGAGGAGGACATCCATGACATTCCATAACCCAACCTTAGCCCGCTGCGTGACCACCGCGGATATGATGTGCGCCCGCGACCGGCGGGCCGCCACGCAGCAGCAGCTTCTGTCCCTGCACAAACTGCCGCTCGTCTCATTTACGCTGAACATCCCCGGCCCGGTCAAGCGCACCGCCCTTGCGGAGCTGGCGTTCAACAGCGGTCTGCGCATTTTGGAGGAGACGCTGGGTACGCCGGTGGACAAGCGCATCGTCCGCGCCCACACCGGCTGCGAGGCGCTGTTAGTCTATCGCCACACCGCGTCCCGGCTGAAAGAGGTATGCCTGCAAATCGAAGGTAACCGGCCGGTGGGGCGGCTTTACGATCTGGATGTGCTGGAGGCGGACGGGACGAAGCTGTCTCGCACCACGCCCCGCACCTGCCTGCTCTGCGGCGCACCGGTGACCGCGTGTGCCCGCAGCCGCGCGCACGGTTTGGACGCGCTGTGCAGCGCTGTCGAAGCGCTGCTGCGGGAACACGCCACCGAGGAACTGGCAGCGTGTGCTTTCGCGGCGCTGGTAGAGGAGGCAGAGCTGACGCCCAAGCCCGGTTTGGTGGACAGGCACAACAACGGTGCCCACGACGACATGGATCTGCCGCTGTTCCGCCGCAGCGCCGCGGCGCTGCATCCGCACCTCCGTCATATTGCCGCACTGGGCATGGCGAATGCCGCACCCTTCGCGCTGCAGGAGGCCGGGCTGGAGGCGGAACGCGCCATGTTCGCAGCCACCGGCGGCGTCAACACCCACAAGGGGGCGCTATACTCCTTCTCGCTGCTGCTGGCCGCAGCCGGACGCTGCCTGTGTGCCGGCGGAGATCTTTTTGAGACGGTTCGCTGTTTGGCGGAGCAGCTGCAGCCGCCCCGGCAGACCCACGGCGTTCAGGTGCTTCAGCAGTACCGGGTCGGCGGCGCACGGGCGGAGGCGTTGGCCGGATTCCCCACGGCGCAGCGTGCGGCTTCTCTGCTGACGGACAACGACCCGCTGACCGTGCTGCTGTGGCTCATGGCGCATGTGGAGGATTCCAACGTCTACTACCGGGGCGGTGTCGACGCGGCTGCCATGGTGCATCGCAGTGCCGCTGCCATTTTGGAAGCCCCGCCGGCGCTGCGTGTCTCGCTGACCGCCGCGCTGGACGAGCAGCTCATCGCCCACCGTATCAGTCCCGGCGGCTGCGCCGACCTGCTGGCACTGGCGCTGCTGCTGCAACGGCTGCATAGCCTTATAGAGTAAGGACGCGCTGCAAAAATGCGCACTGAAAAAAGACGAGTAAGATTCCCCAAAAGGGACTGCTTACTCGCCTTTTTGCGTTGACCTTATAGTTCAGCGCCGGGCACGCTGCCCATGCCGCCCAGCACCACGATGACCAGGATCTCAATGGACATATTGTAGTCAAAGGTGGCCGCCTTGATGTTGGTCAGCGAGTGGCCGTAACTACACCACCAAGTGGTGTAGTAAATGCCCTTGTGTATCTATAAAACACGCTTTGAAAAAACAGGGCATAAAAACGCTGAAACCCCTGATTTCTCAGGG
>USGS01000094.1 GCA_900554275.1 uncultured Eubacteriales bacterium | reverse complement strand
CACACACAGGCGGCGTAACACCGTTCGACCACAGATAAAAGGGGGAGCAGCATGGAACAGAAGATACCCACCGCGCTTTACTGCCGCCTGTCCCGGGAGGACGGAGACCGGATGGAGAGCGACTCCATCGGCAACCAGCGGAAGCTGCTGGAGGAGTACATCGAAAATCACCCGGACTTGGCCGCGGTGGAATGCTACGCCGATGATGGCTACACCGGCACGAATTTCCAGCGTCCTGCCTTTCAGCGGATGCTGCGGGACATGGAAAGTGGGCGCATCCGCTGCGTACTGGTAAAGGATCTGTCCCGTTTCGGCCGTGACTACATCGAGACAGGCCGCTACTTGGAGCACTGGCTGCCGGAGCACGGCGTGCGCTTCATCGCCGTCACAGACAACATTGATAGCGCCCGCGGCGCGTACGACATGATGATGCCGCTGAAGAACCTGTTCAACACGCAGTACGCACGGGACATCTCCCAAAAGGTCAAGAGCTCTCTTCGGGCCAAGCAGCAGCGGGGCGAGTTCATCGGAGCATTCGCCAGCTACGGCTACTGCAAAGACCCGCAGAACCACAATCGCCTGATCATCGACCCGCCTGCGGCGGAGGTGGTGCGGCGCATCTTTACCCTGTTTGAAAACGGGATGGGAAAGATCCGCATCGCCAAGCAGCTGAACGAGGAGGGCATCCCTTGCCCCAGCGAGTATAAACGGCTTACCGGCGAGAAGTACCGCAACAACCACCGGCTGGAGGCCACCACCTATTGGACATACGCCACTGTCCATCGCATTTTGCAGAACGAAATGTATATCGGCAACATGGAGCAGGGCCGAGACGACCGCCTGCAGATGCACGGGAAAGCTAAGCGGAAAGATCGCTCCCAGTGGACGGTGGTATCCGACACACACCAGCCGATCATCGAAAAAGATCAGTGGCAGCGGGTACAAGCTCTGTTGAATGCCAACACCCGCACGCCGGATTTTCAGCAGAGTATCAGCCCCTTCGCAGGATTTCTCAAGTGCGGCGACTGCGGCCGGGCCATGGTCAAGACCGTCTGGAGCGGTAAGACCTTCTACACCTGCGGCTCGTATAAGCGCTACGGTGCATCTGTGTGCAGCAAGCACTATATTGCCCACGATATGCTGGCGCAGGTGGTGCTGAACGACCTGAACCGGCTTATTGCCGGCGTAGAAAACCTCCGCCAACTGGCCCAGCAGGGAGCGGCGAAACGTCCGCATCCCGGCGCTGACCCGCCGCAAAAGCTGGAGGCCGCGCTGCAGCGTATCCAGCGCCGCCGGCAAAGCGCCTACGAGGACTATCAGGACGCGCTTATCTCCAAAGAGGACTTCCTCCGCTACCGCGCCGACTATGATGCGCAGGAACAGGCGCTGCAGGCCCAGCTGGACAAGCTGCGCAGTTCGGCGCAGGACGATCCACTGGCCCTGCCGTGGGTAAAGGAGCTGTTGACGCTGGGACACCTGACGGAGCTGGACCGCCCCACAGTGGCCGCCGCCATCCGGGAAATTCGCGTCTACGAGGGCAACCGGGTTGAGATCGACTACCTGTTCCCTGAGGACTACCGCGCGCTGCTGGAAGGGTGAGCAGGCATACATACACCGCGTACGCACGAGGCATACGTATGCAGCACACATACACATCACACCTGTACCGCGCAGGTACACACGATACGTATACAGAATACACAGAAGAACGATATAGGAGAGAACATTATGACCGTGACGAAAGCCTGCCGGCTGTACGCCGGACTGACCCAGCAGGAGCTGGGGGATGCTGTGGGCGTCCACGCGTATCTCATCAAAGACATTGAAAAAGTGCCGCCTGCACCCAGCGGCAGCGCCTATAAACTGGTGGCCGACTATCTTGGCCTGCCCTGCGATGTCGTCTTGCAGGATGATTTCACCGCTATCCCGGCAGGCTTCTTTGCCCGCTGGCCACAGCCGGCATATGCACCTGAGCCTCTGGAAGATCACAAGCGTATCGGCCGCGAAGGGGAGGAATTTATCCTGAGCCAGGAGCGAGAACGGGTTGGCGCAAAATGGCCGGCATTGGTGCAGCTGATCATGCCTTTTTTCAAGCTGCACGGCAAGTTCGGCTGCGACATCCTCAGCTTCGATGATCGTGCACGTCCGGTGTTTCTGGAGGTCAAAACCAGCATTCATTCTTCACCCAATAACGGCATTTCCATGACGGCCAAGGAACTGCGTATGGCACAAAACTGCCTGGCTGCAGGTGAGAAGTACATTCTTTGCACATTGACCAACTGGGGCAGTCCTCAGCAAAAGCGGCAGGATATTCCGTTTGAGACGCTGGAAGCCGAATACGATATGCAGCACACAGGTGTGCGCTTCCGGCGAAAGCCTCGATGTGCAAAAGACAGCGTCTCTGGTATTGCTTACCACCGTAAACGCAAGGGCTTGAACCAGACCCAGCTGGCTGCGTTGATCGGTACGCGGCAGTGTGCCATCTGCCTCTATGAGAGCGGCAAGCGCACACCGTCGCTTCAGGTGCTGAGGCGGCTTTCGGCGGTATTGGACGTTGCGATAGACGATTTGGTTCAAACATATGAGGTGGCCGAGGATGAGTAAGAAGAATTCCCAGTCCTTTCCCCGCTGTACCCTGTGTAAGGGGGTTATTAACATCCTCGGCAACAGCTATGTGGTGGGAGCTACCGGCAGGATGGTCTGCCGAAGCTGTCTGGAGACCTCGTTCCATATTTTGGAAGAGGTTGTCGGTCCTGAAGAGGAAACCGTATCCGCGCCCGCGCAGTCGGTTACACCGCAGCATATCATTCGGGAACTGGATAAGTCCATTATTGGACAGGAGCAGGCGAAATCAGCCGTAGCACTGGCTGTCTGGAAACAGATGCTTCGCGCCAACGGAGACAACGCTGTTCCCCGCACCAATCTGCTGCTGTATGGCCCCGGCGGGTGCGGCAAGACTGCCATCATCCGCGAGGCCGCCAAAATCGCAGAACTGCCGTTTCTCGCCGTGGATGCCACCGGCATCACCGAGACCGGTTATCGTGGGAAAAATGCGGCGGACATTGTGACTGACCTGCTGGCAGGCTTCAAAGGCCATCCCCACGTCCGGCATGCCATCATCTTTGTTGACGAGGTGGACAAGCTGTCCGCTCACGGTGCTGATTGGCGGCAGGCGTACTGCCAGGGGACGCAGCATGCGCTTCTGAAGCTGGTGGAGGGGATGGAGGTCACCGCGGAGGGCATGGCCATCAACACCGCTGACCTGCTGTTCCTGTTCGGCGGCGCGTTCGGACGTATGCAGGATGTACAGCGGCCTGCCGAACCCATTGGTTTTGTGCGGGACGAACAGTCCTGCCCCATAGCTGCCCGGTGTACTGCTGAGGACTTCTGTGCCTATGGTATGGAACGTGAATTGATGGGCCGCATTGGACGCTTCGTGCCGGTGGAGCAGTTGACCACGGAACAGATGAAGCGCATCCTGACCGAATCCGGTCTTTCGGCTTTCGTAAAATACAAGAAGTTCTTCCGCGCCCACAAGGTCCGTCTCAAGCTGTCGGACGAGTTGGCAGAACAGCTTGCCCGCGAAGCCGTGGCGCAGGGGACGGGCGCACGGGGATTAGACGGCGCGGTGGAAGCGCTGGTACAGCCGCTGCTGTACGCGCTGGTGGAGGGGAAGCTTTCCGGTTCGGTGACACTGGGAGGTGATGGCTATGGCTGCGCAACTTAATCGCGTGCAGGCGGAAGACTACATCCGGAAAGTGGACAATGAACTCAGTCAACAGCGCCGCAGACTGCTGGCACTGGATACGCCGCTGTCTGTTCTGCTGCCGCAGTACCTGCTGGGCCTGCCCCCGTCCGTCAAGGCTGACTATATCGCCGACAGGCTGTTGTTTACACTGGCAGTCGGGGCTATGCACTATTACACCTCCGCCGATCTGCGGGCTGCGCAGCCCTGGCTCTCCGGCTGTGTGAGCTATTTGTTTCAGAGGGAAGACCCCCCGCAGCGCTCGTTTTACTATCTCGTCAAACTGACGGAGCTGCCGCAGGATGCGCGGATGGCATTTTTTGACGGGTA
>USGS01000093.1 GCA_900554275.1 uncultured Eubacteriales bacterium | reverse complement strand
ATTTTCAATTTCTTCCTTTATCAGACTTCCTACACTTGAAAAGTGCGAACATAAAAATAATTTCATCAATATTCTCCCTTATAAATTTCGATTTGTTGCACAATTATCGCATTCAAATTATACCATAAACTTGTGAACAGTTCTACCGCAACTTTGGACTATATGAGAAAAGTCCGAACAGTTTTCTGCCCGGACTTCCTCGCTCAATCGTAAATCAATTCGATTTTCACAATTTCCTCTGCCTGTGCCTTGCAAGCGTTCATCTGACGCGCCCATTCCATTTGGTATTCGGCTTTCAGCTTTTCAGTCACACCGTTTCGCTTCGCCAGCTCCGGCACAATCAGCGCCATTCGGTTTCGCGCCGCTTCGTTGATTTCGGCACAATGCTGTTTTACAGACACCGCCCAATGGCCGGGGGATATTTATACGTTACACCTAACAGTGTGATCAAAACGCCCAGTTCCCGTCACGGAAGATGGGGACGGTCCGTCCGTCCTCGCACACGGCGTCGATGTGCATATCGGCGCAGCCGATCATGAAGTCCTCGTGCACCATGGAATCGTTGATGCCCATGGCGCGGCATTCCTCCAGCGTCTTGCTCTCGAAGTCGTTGATGGTGTCGGCGAAGCCCATGCCCAGCGCCAGGTGGCAGGCGGCGTTTTCATCGAACAGCGTGTTGTAGAACAGCAGGCCGGACTGGCAGATGGGAGAGTCATACGGCACCAGGGCGCACTCGCCCAGATACGCGCTGCCCTCGTCCATCTGAATGAGCTTGGTCAGCAGGTCGTGGTTCTGCTCGGCGTGCCACTCCACCGCCTTGCCCTCGTGGAATCTGATCCAGAACTTGTCGATGAGCTGGCTCTGATAGCTCAGGGGCTTGGTGGCGTAGACAATGCCCTCCGCCTGCCCCCGCATGGGGGAGATGAAGCACTCCTCCGAGGGGATGTTGGGGTTGAAGACGATGCCCTGCAAGCTCTTCTCGCTGCCGCCGCAGAAGTGTGCCTCCGGAATCATCCCCACGGTCAAGTCTGTTCCGTTGCCGGCGGTATAGTGCAGGGAGCGGATGTGCAGGCTGTTCAGATAGTCGCAGCGGCTGTGCAGGTCCTTGTTGTGGGCTTCCCAGTTGGCCACCGGGTCGCCCTCCAGGGCGCGGGACGTGGAGAGGATGGCCTCCCACAGCTTCTCCACCGCCTGAGACTTGCGCAGATGGGGGAACAGCTTCTTGGCCCAGGCCTCGCCGGGCACGGCGGCGATGCACCACTGGTACTTGTTCTCGATCTGATCCCGGAAAGGCTTGATGATGGGGAACAGCGCCTGCTGGCTCTTGGCCGTCTTCTCCTGATTGATGCCCTTCAGGCCGTCCGGGTCGTCACTGAGCAGATAGATGCGGCAGGGGATGGTGTCCACATAGTGCTGCCAGCGGGCCAGCTCGTAATTATCCAGCTTGGACAGGGTGCTCAGGCTGCGGTAACGGATGTGGAGCTTTTGCAGGGGCTGATAGGCCCAGTCCACCACCACCTTCTTAGCCTTACACTTGTAGCACTCGTCCACCAGCATGGCCACGAATTCCGGCTGATCCAGGTCAGCGGCGATAAACACCTCCTGCCCCTTCTGCACGTTCACGCCGCAGCGGGCAATGAGGCGGGCATACTCACGCAGCACCGTTTTCTTCATAAGGATACCTCCTGCTTATTATATATGTAGGTGTATTGTACCACCTTATCTTGATTTTGAAAATATGTATACCTGGAATTATTTTGGTTTTTTAATTCTGTCCCCCTACCATCGATCGACAAGGGCAAACGCGCCCTTGTCGATCGATGGTATATTGACTTTCCGCCGCCCGGCGGGCATAATAAAGCATACTGTATGCTGTTAGAGAGGAGGCGCACCCATGCTGCCGTTCACCCGGAATATAACGCAATACCTGCCGGACGCCATGGTGCTGGCGGCGCTGCTCTTTCTGCTGCTGCCGCGCTGGCGCAGACAGGGCCGGCGGCGCTTGGCTGTCAACGCTGTGTTCTGCCTCTACATGGCCGGCGTGCTGTGGGTCACAGTGCTGCCGGTGCTGTCCCTGCTGGGCATACACCACCCCTATCAGCCCATGGTGTTAGAGCCGTTCCGCGATCTGCGGCTGGGCTACGGGAACGCGCTGCGGCAGCTGCTGCTCAATGTGCTGATGACCATCCCCTTTGGCTTTCTCTGGCCGCTGGTGCGGCGCAGGAACGGCCTTTTCCGCACCGTGGGCGCTGCGTTCCTGCTGAGTCTGTGCATCGAGCTGCTGCAGCCCCTGCTGCCCACCGCCCGCACCGCCGACATCACAGATCTCATCTGCAACACTGCCGGCGGACTGGTAGGGTATCTGCTCTACTGCCCCTGGAGACGGGCGCTGCGCGGATGGATGTAAAAAACGACCGCCGAGGCGGTCGTTTTCTGTTCACTTCAGCGCCGCGCGGACGGCACGGGCCTTCTCCGCCAGCTGTGCAAACTGGCCGCAGGTCAGGGACTGCGCCCCATCGGACAGCGCGCAGGCAGGCCTGTCATGGACCTCCACCAGCAGTCCGTCCGCCCCGGCAGCCACCGCCGCCAGTGCCAGCGGCTGTACCAGATCAGCCCGTCCCGCCGCGTGACTGGGATCTACGATCACCGGCAGATGCGTCAGCCGTTTCAGTACCGGGATAGACGACACGTCCAGCGATGCCCGCCCGCCGGACAGCCCCGTGCGAATGCCCCGCTCGCACAGGATGACCTGCGCGTTGCCGGCAGAGAGAATATACTCCGCCGCCAGCAGCAGTTCCTCCAGCGTGGCGGACACGCCCCGCTTCAGCAGCACCGGCTTGCCGCACTGCCCCAGCGCCCGCAGCAGCGCATAGTTCTGCATATTCCGTGCGCCCACCTGCAATACGTCCACACCCCGCAGCAGCTCCAGCTGGGATGGATCAAGGATCTCCGTCACCGTGGGCAGGCCCGTCTCCCGACCCGCCTGCACCAGCAGCTCCACGCCCGCTTCACCCAGGCCCTGAAAGCTGTAGGGCGAGGTGCGGGGCTTGAACGCGCCGCCCCGCAGCAGCGATGCGCCGCTGTTCTTCACTGCCCGGGCCACAGCGGTGATCTGCGGCGCGCTCTCCACAGCGCACGGCCCTGCCATCAGGCAGAAGTCCTCGCCGACGCGAGTCTCCCCCACCTGCACCACCGTGTCCTCCGGGTGCGACGCCCGGGATGCCAGCCGGTAGGCCGGCGTCAGCCGGCGGGCCTCCTTCACATAGGGCAGCGCCGACAGCACCGCAGGGTCGAGCCGCCACGTCTCCCCCACCAGCGGCAGCAGAATGGCGTCCTCCCCGGCCACGCAGCCGCCCTTCACGTTCTGGGCGGCCAGCTGGGCCAGCAGCTGCCGGATGGCGGCCTCCGGTGTCTCTTTTTTCAACAGCAGTATCATAAGGGAACCCCTCCCATATCATTAGTAGCCTGAATATTATAGCGCTTCGCGCCTCTTTTTGCAATCCGGGAAACCCGCATATTGACAAAAACTGTCAGTCCGTTATATTACCCGGCACATCTGTTTATTGTATTGTGCATTAGATGGAGGATACTGTGGATAATCAATTCATTCTCAGCTGCTACTCCACCGCAGACCTGCTCTACGCCTATATGGAAGGCCGCCATATCCCCGTTTTGTTCTACACCTACGTGGCGGACGGCACAGAGTACGACGACATGGGCCGCGATCCGGCGGCGCTGCCCCGGTTCTGCAGCTTCATCCGCCAGGGCAGGCCGCCCCAGACCAGCCTGGTCAACGTGGCCCCATAAGCAGCACAAAAAGGACCGCCCGAGGGCGGTCCTTTTTTGTGCATCAGTCTGTGTCATACTTTGGTTGAAATATTATGCAAAGCGACAAATAGACTATATCCACTCCCTGTTGTCATTCAGAATTGTCTGCAGCCGTGCAGAGAAGCCACTCCTCTTCACCATGGCGGAAATAGAGAATTTAGTAGTTCCCGTCCACCCTCGCGTAAGGGTGATCCAGCAATCGGATAACGTTTGTCTGGTCATCCACAGACGGTATCCCGTCCACCCACGAGGAAATATAGCCGACAATATCCCCCTTTTCGGGCGTGACAGGCGGATCGTTTTGTGCGCC
>USGS01000092.1 GCA_900554275.1 uncultured Eubacteriales bacterium | reverse complement strand
GAGACCCGGGCGTTTTCCTTGGCCCAGGCCACCATGCCCTTGGCGGCGTCCACATGGCAGACGCTGGCCCCGGCGGCGGCGCAGGCCACCGTGGCCCCGCCGGTATAGGCGAACAGGTTCAGCACCCGGATGGGGCGGCCCGCCCGGCGAATCTGGTCCATGGCAAAGTCCCAGTTGGCGGCCTGCTCCGGGAACAGGCCCGTGTGCTTGAAGTTCATGGGCTTGACCTGGAAGCGGAGGTTTTTATAGGCGATGGGCCAGCTCTCCGGCAGCTTGTTCTTGTCCCAGTGGCCGCCGCCGGTGCTGGAGCGGCTGTAGCGGGCGTTGGCCGTGCGCCAGCCCCGGTTCTTCCGGTCCGACTCCCAGATGGCCTGGGGGTCCGGCCGCACCAGAATCTGGTCGCCCCAGCGCTCCAGCTTTTCGCCGCCGCCGCAGTCCAGCAGCTCATAATCCTTCCAGCCATCCGCGATCCACATAATGGGTATACCTCCGCACATTAAATCAACCCATTATACAATAGACCCGTCCCAGCGTCAAGTGCGGCTTTGGGGCGCAAATTGTGAAAAAATTGTGACCGGAAGCGGGCGGAACCCTTGACAACGGCCGGATCTGTGGTAAAATACAGAACGTCAAAGGCAATGACGAGAAGAATCTGCCGCGGAGTGCGCCGCAAGCGAGGCGGGAAAGGGTGTGAGCCCGCCGGGTCACAGGGCAGAGGGCCGTCTCCGAGCCGGCGGCGACGAGCCGCACGCCCCATCCCCGTTACCGGATGACTGAGACGACGGCTGCGGCCGTTAATTAGGGTGGTACCGTGAAGCATCGCTTCGCCCCTATGTGGGGCGGGGCGTTTTTGTTTATCAGGAGGCGATTATGGAGCGGCGTATAATTGATATGGAGAAGGACCCCCGGCGGGAGCAGTTTCAGCTGTTCAGCAGCTACGCTTTCCCCTATGCCGGGGTAACGGTGCAGCTGGATGTGACGGCCCTGGAGCTGCGGCTGCGGGCGGAGCACAAGCCTATCTTCCTGACCATGCTGTATGTCATTCACCGGGCGGTGAACCGGGTGCCGGAGCTGCGGCGGCGCATTGAGGACGGCCAGGTGGTAGAGTATGACGAGTGCCCGGTATCCTTCACCGAGATGAAGCCAGACGGCAGCTATGCCTATTGCCGGATGGAGTCGGCCCGGGTGCCCTATGAGGACTACATCGCCATGGGACGCGTGCAGCAGGCGGCGGCCCGGCAGGGCGGCACCATCGAAACGGACCGCCGGGCGGAAAGCCCCAGCATCTTTGCCTCCTGCCTGCCGTGGCTGAACTACACGTCCCTGACCCACCCGGCCTGCACTCCGGCGGACAGCAACGTCCGGGTCAGCTGGGGGCAGCTGTTCATGCGATGCGGCATGACCCAGCTGTCTGTATCCATCCAAGTCCACCACGCCCTGGCGGACGGATGGCACATCGCGCAGTTTTACCGGGCCCTGGAGGAGGAGATCGCCGCCCTGTGCCCCCCAGAAGAAAATCAGTAAAAACAATTTGAGATAAAGGAGTAATGAACCATGTCCCATCCCTATCACGGCCTGAACGAGCTGCGGGAGCTGTTCCTGAAGTTCTTTGAAACAAAGGGCCATCTGCGCCTGCCCAGCTTTTCCCTCGTGCCGCAGAACGACAAGTCCGTTCTGCTCATCAACGCGGGAATGACCCCTATGAAGCCCTGGTTCAAGGGTGAGGAAGAGCCGCCCTGCCGCCGCGTCTGCACCTGTCAGAAGTGCATCCGCACCGGCGATATCGACAACGTGGGCAAGACCGCCCGCCACGGTACGTATTTCGAAATGCTGGGCAACTTCTCCTTCGGGGATTACTTCAAGCATGAGGCCATCGCCTGGAGCTGGGAGTTCCTGACCAGCCCCGAGTGGGTGGGCCTGGAGGCTGACCGGCTGTATCCCTCCGTGTACGAGAGCGACGACGAGGCGTGGGACATCTGGCACAACGAGATCGGCATCCCCGCCGAGAAGATCTTCCGCTTCGGCAAGGAGGACAACTTCTGGGAGCACGGCTCCGGCCCCTGCGGCCCGTGCTCCGAGATCTACTACGACCGCGGCCCGGAGTACGGCTGCGGCAAGCCCGGCTGCACCGTGGGCTGCGACTGCGACCGTTATATCGAGATCTGGAACAACGTGTTCTCCCAGTTCGACAACGACGGACACAACAACTACACCGAGCTGAAGCAGAAGAACATCGACACCGGCATGGGCCTGGAGCGTCTGGCCTGCGTGTGTCAGAACGTGGACAGCCTGTTCGACGTGGACACGGTGATGAACATCACCCACAAGGTCAGCGAGCTGACCGGGGCGCACTACGGCGAGAGCTATCAGCGGGACGTGAGCCTACGCGTCATCACCGACCACATCCGCTCCGCCACGTTCATGATCTGCGACGGTATCCTGCCCAGTAACGAGGGCCGGGGCTACGTGCTGCGCCGTCTGCTGCGCCGGGCCGCCCGCCATGGCAAGCTGCTGGGCGTGAACGAGCCGTTCCTGTATCAGGTGGTGGACACCGTGGTACACGAGAACGAGTGCCAGTACCCCGACCTGCGGGAGAAGCAGAGCTATATCACCAAGGTCATCCGCACCGAGGAGGAGAACTTCGCCCGCACCATCGACGGCGGTATCCGCATCTACAACGAGATGCTGGCCGGACACAAGGAGAGAGGCGAGACCGTGTTCTCCGGCGCGGACGCCTTCAAGCTGTACGACACCTTCGGCTTCCCCATCGATCTGACGGCGGAAATGGCCGCCGAGGCGGGCATGACCGTGGATGAGGACGCCTTCAAGGCGCTGATGACCGAGCAGAAGGAGCGCGCCCGTGAGGCCCGCAAGGCCCTGGGCGACCTGGGCTGGGCCGGCGTGGAGTTCGGCAAGGATATGCCCGCCACGGAGTTCCTGGGCTACGACCACGACACGGTGGAGGGCGCGAAGGTGCTGGCCATCGTGGTGGAGGGTGAGCAGGCGGAGGAGATCGTCTCCGGCATGGACGCCATGGTGGTGCTGGACAAGACCCCGTTCTACGCCGAGATGGGCGGCCAGGTGGCCGACCACGGCGTGTTGAGCGCCGACGGCGTGGTGTTCACCGTCAGCGATGTGCAGAAGAACAAGGGCGGCAAGTTCATGCATTACGGCAAGCTGGTCAAGGGCAGCCTGTCCGTGGGCAATACCCTTACCGCCGCCATCGACACGGAGCGCCGCGCCGCCATCCGCCGCGCCCACTCCGCCACCCATCTGCTGGACGCCGCACTGACGAAGGTGCTGGGCGACCACGTCCACCAGGCCGGTTCTCTCGTTGAGCCGGACCGCCTGCGGTTCGACTTCACCCACTTTGAGGCCATCACCCCCGACCAGCTGAACCAGGTGGAGGATATGGTCAACGATGCCATTCTGGCAGGTATGACCATCACCACTGAGGAGCTGCCCGTCGCCGAGGCCAAGGCTCGGGGCGCGGTGGCCACCTTTGGTGAGAAGTACGGTCAGACCGTCCGCGTCGTCACCATGGGCGACTTCTCCATGGAGCTGTGCGGCGGTACGCATTTGGACAACACCGCCAAGGCCGGCCCGTTCCGCATCAAGAGCGAGAGCAGCGTGGCCTCCGGCGTCCGCCGTATCGAGGCCACCACCGGCAAGGACACGCTGGAGGAGATGCGCCGCAGCCGCGGTATGCTGGTCCGCGCCGCTCAGTTCTTCAAGTCCGCCCCCGAGACGCTGGTGGAGAGGCTGGAGCAGCAGGCCGCCGAGATGAAGACCCTGCGCCAGGCGCTGGAGAAGTTCAAGAGCGAGGCGTCCATGGGCGAGGCCAAGCAGATACTGGCCTCCGCCAAGACCGTGAGCGGCCTGCACATCATCACCGGCACGCGGCAGGGCGTGGACGCCGCCGCACTGCGGGTCATGGGAGACTTCCTGCGGGATAAAGACCCCGCTGTGGTGGGCGTGCTGGCCAGCGTGCAGGGCGAGAAGGTCACGTTCCTGGCGGTGTGCGGCAAGGAGGCCGTGGCCCGGGGTATCAAGGCCGGCGACCTGGTGAAGTCCGTGTCCGCCGTGTGCGGCGGCAAGGGCGGCGGCAAGCCCGACAGCGCCATGGGCGGCGGCACCGATCTGCTGAAGGTGGACGACGCGCTGGCCACGGTGGACGATTTCGTGTCCTCCAAGCTGGGCTGAGAAAACAAAAACACCGCCGTCCCGCTCTGCCGGGGCGGGACGGCGTGAAAAAACCATCGAAAGGAGACAGACCATGAAGAACGATTGCCTGTTCTGCGCCA
>USGS01000091.1 GCA_900554275.1 uncultured Eubacteriales bacterium | reverse complement strand
GGTTTCAGGAAGGCGTGCTTTTCGATCAAACACCCCCGAAACTATTCGTTAATCGGTGGGGCTGTTCTTGATTTTTGAGTGGATGCGGGATATACTGAAAACAAAAAAGTCGAGGTATGTATATGAACCTGTTGATGACACTGGATCGGAACTATGTTCCGCAGCTGAATGTGATGCTGTTCTCCGCACTGCACAGTGACAGTGCCGCGTATTTTGACGTGTACCTGCTGCACGATGAGGACCTGTCGGAGGCGGACGTGGCAGAAACACGGGCGCTGCTGGGCCAGCGGGGCGCACTGCACCTGATACAGGTGGACGAGAGCGGGCTGGCGGACGCGCCAACCTCTGACCGTTACCCAAAAGCCATTTACTACCGTATTTTTGCGGCAAAATATCTGCCGGACACACTGGATCGGGTGCTGTATCTCGACCCGGACATCGTGGTGCGGCAGAGCCTGCAGGAGCTGTATGAGATGCCGATGGGCACGGCGTTCTTCGCGGCGGCCAGCCACATCCGCGGCTTTCTGCACCGGTTCAACGAGCTGCGCCTGGATATGGATGAGGACAGCCCCTATATCAATTCCGGCGTGATGCTGATGAACCTGCCGGCCCTGCGGGCGGAGCAGAATATGCAGGCGGTGTTCGACTATATGGACACCCATAAGGGGAGGCTCATGCTGCCGGATCAGGACATCATCAGCGCCCTGTATGGCCAGCGTATTTTGCCGCTGGACCCCATCCGCTACAACATGACGGAGAAGCTGTTTGCCCTCCACCGGCACAACGGGGACGGCATGACGCTGGAGGACGTGCGGCGAGAGGCGGCGGTCATCCACTACTGTGGGCGGAACAAGCCGTGGAAGCCGGGGTACATGGGAGAGCTGGATGTGTTCTACAAGGAGGCGGTTTCTCAACTGGCGGAGAGCGGCCGCGATGGAATTGCGTCTGTGAAGCGCTAAAATCCGGAATAGAAGAGTGCGGTAGGCGCGGTATGCCTGGACAACAGGAGCGGAGCAGCGAGAAAGAGAGGTTGCGGGTATGACATCATCGCCGATCTGAACCAGGCACTGGAGCACGTGTAAGCACGATCCCCTCTGCGCCGTATGCAGCGGATAAAAGGGGAGAGCCGACCCTCCTCACGATAGCAGCAGGCCCTCCGGTATTTGCCGGAGGGCCTGCTGCTGTTATTTGACGATCGGGAAGGCATCGGCCTTTTATATTTGAATATCTCCGTCTGTGGTCTGCGCCTGATGCAGCAGCGGCGCGCAGGCAGCCAAAAACTGCCGCACCTGCTGCGGACACCGCCCGATGTACCGCTGTGGGGCCATCAGCTGCTCCAGCTCCGTCCGGGTCAGTCCGAAAACCGGATCGTCTGCCAGACGGTCCAGCAGATCGCAGGGCAACCCCTCCTTCATGCGGGCCGTGGCGGCCATGGAATGTCTGCGGATGATCTCATGCAGCGCCTGCCGGTCGCCGCCCCGCTTCACCGCCTCCATCATGATGTCCTCTGTGGCCAAAAACGGCAGGTACTCCCGCAGTGTGCGCTCCACAACGGCTTCATTGACCCGCAGGCCCGCCGTCACGTTCTGACACAGACACAGCACAGCGTCGGCGCACAGGAAGCCCTCCGGCAGCGCGATGCGGCGGTTGGCGGAGTCGTCCAGCGTCCGCTCCAACCACTGCACGCTGGCGGTCATGGGCGCGTTCATGGCATCGGCCATCAGATAGCGGCTCAGGGAGCAGATACGCTCACAGCGCATGGGGTTGCGCTTGTAGGCCATGGCGGACGAGCCGATCTGCTCCTCCTCGAAGGGCTCTTCCAGCTGGCGGTCGTGCTGCAGCAGACGGATGTCATTGGCCATGCGATAGGCGCTCTGGGCGATGCCGCTGAGGCAGCTGAGGATGCGGCTGTCCACCTTCCGGGGATAGGTCTGCCCGCACACCGGGAAGCAGTCGGAAAACCCGAACTCCGCCGCAATACGGCGATTCATCTCGTCGATCTTGTCCTCGTCGCCGTCAAACAGTTCCATGAAGCTGGCCTCGGTGCCGGTAGTGCCCCGGCAGCCCAAAAAGCGCAGCGTGGACAGAACGTGATCCAGCTCCTCCGCGTCTGCCAGAAAGTCCTGCATCCACAGCGCGGCGCGCTTGCCCACGGTCACGGGCTGTGCCGGCTGATAGTGGGTATAGCCCAGCGTGGGCGTGGCGGTGTATTTTTCCGCGAAGGCCGCCAAATTCCCCAGCACCGCCAGCAGCTGCGCCCGCAGGTAGACAAGGCCGTCCCGGTACAGGATAAGATCAGCGTTGTCGGTCACATAGCAGCTGGTAGCCCCCAGGTGGAGAATGCCCGCCGCGGACGGCGCGGCTTTCCCATAGGCGTATACATGCGCCATCACATCGTGGCGTACTTCACGCTCCCGCTGGGCCACCGTATCGTAGTCAATGTCGGTGATGTGGGCCTCCAGTTCGGCCACCTGCGCTTCGGTGATGGGCAGCCCCAGCTGATGCTGGGCACGGGCCAGCGCCGTCCACAGCCGCCGCCACATCTGATAGCGGCTGTCGTCCGAGAACAGGTGCAGCATATAGCCCGAGGCGTAGCGGGACGCCAGAGGGGAGCTGTAAATATCGTGAGACATATCGGTTCTCCTTGTTTATCGGATGATCAGGCTCTCCCGCTCGGCGCCCACGGAGACATACCCGATATGGCAGCCGATGGCCTGCTCCACATACTCCACATAGTCCCGCGCCGCCTGCGGCATGTCCGCCCACGTCCGTACCGCGGATATATCGCAGCACCAGCCCGGCAGGTATTCCATGACGGGCTTGGCCCGCTCCAGTACCGCGGGGAAGGGGAACTCGTGGGTGATCCGGCCGTCGATCTCGTAGGCGGCGCAGACGGGGATCTCCTTCATATAGCTGAGAATGTCCAGCTTAGTCAGGGCGATGTTGGTCGCGCCCTGTACCTCTACGCCGTAGCGCGTGGCCACCAGGTCGATAGGCCCTACGCGGCGGGGACGGCCCGTCTTTGCACCGTATTCCGCGCCGGCCTCCCGGAGCTTCTCCGCGTCAGCACCAAACCATTCACAGGTGAACGGTCCTTCTCCCACGCAGGAGGAATACGCCTTTACAACGCCCACCACCTGATCGATCTTTGCCGTGGGCAGCCCCGCACCGATAGGCGCATAGGCGGCAATGGTGTTGGAGGACGTGGTATAGGGATAGATGCCGTAATCCAGGTCGCGCAGCGCACCCAGCTGTCCCTCAAACAGAATGGACTTGCCCTCCGTCTGCGCCTTATGCAGATAGCGCCCCGTATCCGCCACATAGGGCTGCACCTGCGCGGCATACGTCTCCAGCCACGCGGTCATCTCGTCCATCGTATAACCTTTAGCCCCGTAGACCTTCTGCAGGATCAGGTTCTTCCACTCCAACAGATCCTGCAGATGTGCCTTCAGGTGCTCCGGATGCAGCAGCTCGCCCGCCTGGATGGTCTTTTTCTGATATTTGTCGGAGTAGAACGGCGCGATGCCCTGCTTGGTGGAGCCGTACTGCTTATCCTTGAGCCGCGCCTCCTCCAGCGCGTCCAGCTCCCGATGCCACGGCAGCAGCAGGGAGGCTCGGCTGCTGACCATCAGGTTCTCCGGAGAGATGCTGACGCCCGCCGCGCGGAGCGTCTCCATCTCCGCCACCAGGTTTTCGCAGTCCAGCGCCACACCGTTGCCCAAAATGTTCATCACGCCGCTGCGAAAGACGCCGGAGGGCAGCAGGTGCAGGGCAAATTTACCCATATCATTGATAACAGTATGCCCGGCATTGCCGCCGCCCTGATACCGCACCACCACATCGTACTGCCTTGTCAGGTAGTCCACCATGCGGCCTTTTCCTTCGTCACCCCAGTTGATCCCCACGATCGCGCAATTCGCCATATATACAGCCTCCTATCCTAATGCGCTTTTCAAACAACAGCGTATTATACGCGCAGCGATGGAATAAGTGAAACATAAATTTTATATATGTTATATAAGTATTACTGATGTATTGAGGGAGCGGGATGCGTCCTTTGCCGTCGGATGACGCAAGTATGACAGATATTCCTAATGGAATTTACATACATTTTGTGCCTGGATACAAAATGGGATCAATACACAATTGGGCTATGGGTATGAACGCGATCATGCTGATGAACAAGGGCTACGGCTACTGGAATGACAAGGATACCATGCTGCCCGGTTATCTGACAGTGGTGCCGACTTCTGTTGTTATCCCTGTGATCTGCTGCCTGCTGTGCGGTGTGATCGGACTGTCCCCCATGCTGTAAAACAAAACAGATATGTTTACCTCCCCCTGGTACATCTATTGTGGGGAATCGCCCGGCGCATCATGCGCCGGGCGATTCTTTTGAGATGGGGCAGACATCGTAAATGACCGTAATGGAGATTTCCCTAACTATGAAATTGCAGGGTGCAGGTTTGCCGAAAGGCAAACCTGCACCCTGCAATTTCTATGCGGAGAGAAGGGTCGAAACAAGGGAGATCGTTGCCAATAAAGTGAAATTTTGGCTGTGCGGCTATTGAAATGAGATAATTGTTCATATATAATATGCGATGATAAGTGTTTTCCGGGCGCAGCAAGGGCTGCTGCGGCTTCGGATACATGACGGATGGATAAGTTTTCGCCGGACGGCGGATTATTTGACGGATGAGGGGCACACAGTGGAAGAGAACATAACCGCGCGCGGCGGGGCAAAGCGGGATATTGCGGGTCAGCGGTTCGGGAGACTGACGGCGCAGTGCCGGGTACCGCCCCCGGATGGAGCG
>USGS01000090.1 GCA_900554275.1 uncultured Eubacteriales bacterium | reverse complement strand
ATGATGTGCCTGTACTTAAGGCATCGCGCATTTAGGTCGAAGCAGAGCAGGCACGGGTGGAAGGCTACAGCCAGTAGCTTTTTGCTCTGATTAAGAACCCGAAGTATGTCAAAATGCGCCTCTCGAAAAACGGGGCGGCCATCAAAATTGAACAATACTGCAAACGCAGGAAGGATCGTAAGAGGCCGAAACGGCAGGGATATCCTTCCTGCGTTTTTGCTTACTATTTTTGTCGCGGCACTTGCCATCGCCGCGATACCGCAGGAAAAGAAAACGCGCCAAAGTTGCTTCGGCACAGGTCAAGAAAAGAAGTTTTGTAAAAGCCGTTGAGATGGCACGGCACGACAGCCATCAAGGGAGAGGCAAGCTCCCGCTCTGTATGCCGCAGTCAGAGTGCGGCGCCGGTCATACGGGGTGTCGCGCATTCCCCGATTCGTCGCCGGGCGGATCACAGGACACCGGTGGAGCCTTCCGCAGCCGAGTTCAGCGGCATGGTGTCCGCCACCGCTCCATTGGAGCGGGGCATATTTGCCCCATGTGGCAGCGTACTGACCTGGCACAAGTAAAGAGAGACAGACATACGGGCAGACCTCGGAAAACACGCAATACCAAGGCTTTCCGCCTGCGGCAGTCTATCAGTTTTGCGGAGATACGCCGGAAACGGCCCTCCTTGCCGGCGGGTGAAGTACGTCCATCTGAACACGACTACGATTACAAGGAGCTTTTTTGATATGACCACAAAAGGCATTTACCACACCCTCGTTACCCAGTTGGACAAGCTGGCGCGGCACAACCGACAGGGCAGCTTCCGCACGAAGGATCGCTACTACGAGGCGGTCAAACGGTTCTGCGCCTACCTCGCCGCCCACTACCACCTGCAAAAGCTGGAGAACATCAGCGGCAAGCATCTGGTGAGCTACGTCCTCTATTTGCAGGAGCAGGGCAAGTCCGCCAGCACCATCAAGACCGACCTCTCCGCCACCGTGACGCCATCTGTGACCCTACCGTACCGGGCAGGCGCATTACCTTCCATGGACTGCGACATACCTACGCTGCTGAAAAGTATACATCTCTCATCAACGGCGGCATGACGCCGTTGGATGCCCATTTCACCGTGTCCCGCCTACTGGGCCACGAGCGACCCGACGTGACGGACATCTATCTGGCGTCCGTGAAGGGAGGTAGTGCCCGTGGAGAATAAGTACCGTGATCTGCACGACCTTCCAATGACACTGCGGGTGGAGGACTTGATGCCCATTCTCGGCATCGGCCGCAACACCGCCTATGAGCTGATCCGCAGCGGACAGATACGAAGCGTCCGCATTGGTAGGCAGATTCGTATTCCGAGAGAGGCTTTGCTGGAGTTCCTGCGGAAGTAAACCTTTTCGTCGCAGAAATAAAACTTGCACAACGGCCGCGCGGGATATATCATGGAGGTGGTACATTCCGCGCGGCGGAAAGGAGCGTATATGCCGCGTACAAAAACAGGAAAAGGAGCCGGCGGTGCCGGTTCTATCAGAAAAATCACAACAACAAGGAACGGAAAGACCTACACCTACTGGCAGGGGCGCTACACAGAGGGCTTCGACCTCGGCACAGGCAAGCAGATCCAGCGCAGCATCACCGGAAAAACGCAGAAGGAAGTGGCACAGAAGCTGAAGCAGGTAACTTTGGATATCGACAACGGTGTGTATCATGCGCCGTGCAAGCTGACATTGGCACAATGGCTGGAGATATGGTCAAAGACCTACTTGGGCGGCGTGAAGCCCAGAACGGCACACATCTACAAATCCGATATCAGGCTGCACATTCTGCCTGCGCTGGGAGCGGTGCGGTTGGAGGCGTTGAACGCACCGATGATACAGGCCTTTTACAACGCGATGGGAGAGCCGTCCGAGCAGAATCCGGAAGGTCTTTCCGCGAAAACGGTGAAGAATGTCCACGGCGTTCTCCACAAAGCGCTTCAACAAGCGGTGCTGATCGGCTATCTGCGGTATAACCCTGCCGATGCCTGTATCCTACCGCGGATAGAGCGCAAGAAGATCAAACCCTTTGATGACGCGCAGATCACCGCATTTCTGACCGCTATACAGGGAAACCGCTTTGAAACACTGTTTATCCTGACGCTGTTCACCGGTATGCGGGAGGGCGAGGTGCTGGGTTTGACGTGGGACTGCATTGACTTTCATACAGGTATCATCTCTGTGGAAAAGCAAATGCAGCTGCATCAGGACAAGGAGAGCAAGGGCTATGAGTTGGTTTCTCCGAAGAATGGCCGAAGCCGCACCATCGCCGCGGCACAGACTGTCCTTGCCCGGTTGCAGCAGCAGCGCCGATGGCAAATGCAGCAGAAGCTTCTGTTGGGCAGTGACTGGCAAAATCCAGAGGGTCTGGTCTTTACCAACGAGTTCGGGACGCACCTGACAAAGCCGACCGTCTATCGTGAGTACAAGCGCATTGTTGCGGCCATCGGTTGTCCCAATGCCCGTTTCCACGACCTGCGTCACTCCTATGCCGTTGCCGCGATTCGAGCCGGAGATGACATCAAGACAGTGCAAGGTAATCTGGGTCACGCCACAGCCGCCTTTACGCTGGACGTGTATGGCCATGTGACTGACCAGATGAAGCGCGAAAGTGCCGACCGCATGGAGCGTTTTATCCGCACAGTTTCCGCCGGTTGACCCAATAAGGCTAAAAATAAGGCTAAAACCTGTTTCCGGGCATGAAAAAACTCCCGAAACACAGGTGTTTCGGGAGTTTTGGTTGGAGGTGACACCCGGATTTGAACCGGGGAATGAGGGTTTTGCAGACCCTTGCCTTACCACTTGGCTATGTCACCGTATCAGCGAAGGTCATTATACAATACGGCGGGCATCTTTGTCAAGCATGAATTTCGCTATCCGAAACCAAACCCGCCCCCGTAAAGAGCAAAACGGCCCACCCGAACGGGTGAAACCAACCCTACCATACCACGCCGGGAAGCGAAGCGCAAGAGAAAGTTTCAAATCCCGGCCATTTTCTCCGATTTTCTCCATAATGCCCGCAAATGGGGCGCAAATATCCACGTTTTGCCGCATTGACAGCGCCGTCGGCCGGGTGTAGTATCGGAGCATATTTTTTATAGGGAGATGGCGGGGATGAAGTGCATTTTTGTAACAGGCGGCGTGGTGTCCGGGCTGGGCAAGGGTATCTGCGCGGCATCGCTGGGCCGGCTTCTGAAGCAGTGCGGTCTGCGGGTGCGCAACCAGAAATTTGATCCGTACCTGAACGTTGACCCGGGGACGATGAGCCCCTACCAGCACGGCGAGGTGTTCGTCACCGACGACGGCGCGGAGACGGACCTGGATCTGGGCCACTACGAGCGGTTCGTGGACGAGGCGCTGACCGGGGAGAGCTCCGTGTCCTCCGGCAAGATCTTCTGGTCAGTGCTGAACCGGGAACGGCAGGGCGGCTACCTGGGCGGCACGGTGCAGATCATCCCGCACATCACCGATGAGATCAAGCGCCGGCTCTACGCCATGGACGACGGTCATACCGACGTGGTCATCGCGGAGATCGGCGGCACGGTGGGCGACATCGAGAGTCAGCCCTATTTGGAGGCCATCCGTCAGGTGGCAGCGGAGCAGGGGCGGGAGAACGTGCTGTTCATCCACGTGCCGCTGATCGTGGCCATCCCCGGCAGCGGCGAGCTGAAGAGCAAGCCCACCCAGCACTCCGTGAAGGAGCTGCTGAGTGTGGGCATCCAGCCGGACGTGCTGGTGTGCCGCACCGACAGTCCCCTGCCCCAGGATGTGCGGGACAAGATCGCTCTGTTCTGCAATGTGGAGAAGGACTGCGTCATCTCCAATCTTACCGCCTCCACGCTGTACGAGGTGCCTCTGCTGCTGGAGCGGGAGGGCCTGTGCCGCGTGGTATGCCGCAAGCTGGGCCTGGGCAGCGGCCAGCCGGACATGAGCCACTGGCGTGAGCTGGTGGAGCGTATCCATCAGGCCGCCCAGCGCCATGTGACCATCGCACTGGTGGGCAAATACACCGAGCTGCACGACGCCTATCTCAGCGTGGTGGAGGCGCTGTTCCACGCGGGCACGGCCTGCGGCGCGCAGGTGGACATCCGCTGGGTGGACAGCAGCGAGCTGACGGCGGACAATGCGGCGGAAAAGCTGGCGGACTGCGCCGGTATCTTAGTCCCCGGCGGCTTTGGCGACCGGGGCATCGAGGGCATGATCCTGGCGGCGCAGTACGCCCGGGAGCAGGGGATACCCTATTTCGGCATCTGCCTGGGTATGCAGATCGCGGTGATCGAATTCGCCCGCCACGGCGCGGGCTGGGCCGATGCCCACAGCGCCGAGTTCTCCTCCACCACCGCCCACCCTGTCATCGACCTGATGCCTGATCAGGTGGGCGTCACCGACAAGGGCGGCACCATGCGGCTGGGCAAATATCCCTGCGCCCTGGCGGAGGGCAGCCGCGCCCGGGCGGCCTACGGCGAACCGCTGGTTTGGGAGCGTCACCGCCACCGCTACGAGTGCAGCAACGACTTCCGCCCGGCGCTGGAGGCGGCGGGCCTGCGTGTGGCCGGCACGTCCCCGGACGGGCGGCTGGTGGAGGTGGTGGAGCTGCCGAACCACCCCTGGTATGTGGGCTGCCAGTTCCACCCGGAGTTCAAGAGCCGCCCCGACCGTCCCCACCCGCTGTTCACCGGCTTCGTGGCCGCCGCGCTGGAGAAGAAATAAGCAGGGGAGATCTCACCCCTACGCACGGCCTATCGAGGGTGTGTGCGTAATTTCCCTGTCATTCTGAGCCAGTGCTCGCCGCGAAGCAAGTGCCCTTGGGGTGCACACTGGCGTGGGAATCCGTAACCCCCGTCCCTTGCCTCTCCCTTTGGGAGAGGTGGCCGAGCGCAGTGAGGACGGAGAGGGCAAACAAAGAAAGGCCGCCTTCCGGCGGCCCTTCTTTCAGCTTGTCGA
>USGS01000089.1 GCA_900554275.1 uncultured Eubacteriales bacterium | reverse complement strand
GCTGCGGCGGCCAAAACGCTCAGGGGGGGAATGAGATCGGGAATGGGCCGGGCGTCTATATCTGTGGCCCGGAGCCGCCCCTTCCGGCAGTGCAAAGCCGCAGGCGTAGGTTTCCTCATAGTATCGGTCAAACGCCTCGATGGCGCCCACAATGGACTCGGCCGTCAGCTGTCCATGCAGGACGGATTGATCCAGCGTCAGAGAAAAGCGGATCCTTGTTCCCGGAGCCACTGCCTCGCGGCACAGATTGATGGCATTGACCTCGCCGCCGAATGCCGCGTCTCTCTTTCCGGTCAGCGTCATGGCGTTGTTGGGGATGGGTTCGCTGTCGGAAACAAGCACACCCCGCAGAAGGCCGCTCACGGCGTCCAGGCGCGTTTTTCCTTTGCTGTCGCGGGCAAAACGCAGGGTGTTCAGATATTCCCGCTCCGGGATACCTTCCTTTTTGCTGTATGCCACCAAGGCTTCCATATAATGGGCGAAGTCCATCAGCTTAGCCCGGGAATCACCCAATCCCTTTATATACTCCAGAAGCTGCGCGCGCTCCAAAAACAGCTTTACCGCATCGTCGCGCCCCGCCTCATAGACCACGCGGATCCGCAGTGCGATCAGCCCCGGGGCACTTTCCTCGGAAATGGTATCCGCCGTGCGCAGGTTTTCCCGATTATAGATCTCCGACACCAGGCTCAGCAGATTGCGGATCTTGTTGGTGCTGATCTTGTTCCGTTCATCATACAGCGAGCGGATGACCCGCTCCGCCTCGTCCACATAATTTGCAGGCAGCGGCCTGGCAGTGACCTCGCGGGGCGGGCGCGCTGCATTGCGGTTTGACTGCCTGCCCTGGCTGTTTCTGTCATTGTAGCCCATCCTTCTACCCCCTCTTTCTGTTTCGATACACATAGATGCAGATGGCCGTGAGAAGCTCTCCCCGGCCGGCGCTGTTCAATGCCCAACGGTACATATCCTCCGAAAAGCGCTTATAGCCGGGGTAATTGGGCGCGTTTCTTTTCGGCTCCAGTCTTGCAAGCAAGTAGGCATAGCGCGCCAGAGCGATTCCGCCCCCAGCCTGCGCCTGACGCAGAAGCTCCATCAGGCGATAAAGAAAGGCCGTGCCGTGTTCGCTGTCGCCGGAGGAAAAATATCGCTCCAGAGTGACCAGCTTTTCGCCGCAGATCCGTTCCAGATAGGTATCCCATGGGTAGCAGTGTCCGTCTCCTGCGGCAAAGAGGGCGATGCCGTCCTTATGCGGCAGGCTCTTTGCCTCATCCTCCAGCCCGGCGGTGAGAGAAGCGGCCTGACGGATGGGGAAATGATCCCCATAGATGCCGATCCCGGCGCTGATGGTCAGCGCGCCGCAGGTATAGCGGCGCAGAGCCTCCCGGATCCGCCGTGCCCCCTCCAGCACATCCGTCCATGCGCCCACCAGGAACACATCGTCGCCGCCGGAATAGACCACAGCCACCTGCAAGGCCCGGCAATGCTCAAATTCCCCGCTGAGGATGGGGTTGATATAGCCCTTGAAAAACAGCGACATCTGCCGGGAAAACGCCGCCGTGCGGGACAGCGTGACAAAGTGCTGGCGCTTCACCGGATCGCTCTCCGCGGCGCATTCATAGCCGGAGACAAAGGACTGCCCCAGATTATCCACATCCATGCGGCACACGCCCAGGCGGGGCACACCCTCCGAGGCGCCGGCCAGCGCCGCCATGCTGTTGTCGGCGGCGTAATCGCCCACATAGATGCGGGTGCTGTAGCGCAGGCCCGCGCAGAAGCGGTTCTTCGTATAGACGCGCGCCACGCCCTCGCCTGCGAGAAGCTGTCTTGCCCGGGCCTCATTGGTAAGGATAAAGGACAGCTCACCCTGGGCGGCGGGCAGTGCGAAGTCTGCACCGGCCGCATCGCGGCTGACCACATACACATCCTGTCCCTGGATTTTCCGGGACAGACTCTCGAACAGGGCGCACCAGAGGCAGATGCAGGTATCCTCCTCCCCGTCGCGCAGGGCGTCTGTCCTGCCGCAGATCCGGCATTCCCGCTGGCCGGGGTCCTGATGGCTCTGGTTCATCCGGCGAAGCTGCTGCACCGAATAGCGGTGCAGCTTCTTTTTTGCCACCTGATGGCTCACCCGGCGGAACATCGCCTGATAGGGGGCCTCCTCCGCCGGGGTGTTGGTCAGATCGTTGGCGCTGCAGGGGGTATAGCCGTCTGCCAGATACAGCCGCACGCCAAACTGCTCGATGAGGAAGTCGTTGAAGCGGGTGTTCCACGCCTGGATGGCCCGGACGGTCCTTTCCGTGTTGGGCAGCAGCACATAGCAGTGCCCGCCGCCGCTGTAGAGCAGATTGGCCCGGCTGAGGCCACACAGCTGCAGCAGCTCGTCTATGTAGTGCTCCATGCACAGCTCCAGAAAGAAGGAGCGGCTTCGCAGGGACTTCAGCGCATTCCTGGTGGACACGCTGTAGATGAACTTCTGGATGCCGGAAAAATCGGCGGAATAGAGCAAAAACGCCTGCTGCAGGCGGAAGCTCTGCTCCTGCTGCACCAGGGCGGTGAAATAGTCCGTTTCGCCCCGATCCAGCAGATACTCGCTGATGCACGCCCCCACGGCGGCAGTGACCTTGCTGTGGTCATACAGGGAAATGTCGGGACTTTCCCCGGTGTTGGTGCTGGAGGGCACGGTGCTCATACAGCTCTCCCACACGGACAGCAGGGAGTTGAGCCACTCCTCCTGCGGCGGCAGGGCGGAAAGCTCCCGGCGCAGGGTCAGCAGGATCTGCTCATAGTCGCCGGCGGAGAGGCGGAAGGACCCGTCCAGCGGCAGACGAAGGCAGCCGTCCAGTGCGTGGGGCGGCAGGGTGTGCCCCGGATGCTCCCCGTTGAGATGGGTGAACACCGGCGACAGGGGCAGATAGCGGTCAAACTGCGTTTCGTCGCCGGTCTGCCGCCGGTCGGCGGCCGCGGCGATGTTGTCGGCAATGCAGGCGATGGCGGCAAGGGGGTCGCAGTCCTTTGCCTGACGAAGCTGGGCGGCGTGGTGATAGCGGATGCAGTCCAGCACGGCCTTGGCCTGTCCGTAGCCGTCGATGTCCCGGACAAAGCGATATCCGGCCTCGCCGTGCCGCCCGTCGGAAATACCGGCGCGGTAGACCGCCTTGCCCACATCATGGAGCAGACAGCCGAAGGTGGCTTGTACGGTTTGCGGGTTCATGAGGATCCCTCCTTTCCAAAGGGTCGTCCCCTTGCGGGGTGTAAGTTGTCTCTGGCGGGAGGGGCAACGCCGCTGCCTCTGGAGAGTTACCGTCCCCTTGCGGGGGGGGCGAGTTGTTTCAGCAATAGTATACAACATCTCCGTGGAATAGTCAACCGCATTTGTTTGATTTAAACAGGCCATCCCGCCGGATTCCGCTTTTTATCAAGAACCCGTATCAATACTGCTTCTGAATATAGCGGATGATGCGCTCATAGATGTGGAAAACCTCCGGGTCGCAGGCGGGGAACAGCAGGAGAATGCACCGCTCGATCAGCGAAATGATCTGCTCCGGCGTTTTGCCGCACGCCGCCCGGATCTCGTCCGCCGTCACCGCGCACAGGCGGTGGGCCAGACCGTTGCGCACCTCCTTCAGATCGGCATAGCAGCGGAAATAGGTTTTGGTTTCCTCCGGCTGTGTGGACAGGATGTCCAGTATATCGTCGCAGAACGGCGTGCTCAGATCGGACGGGCGGCATTCCCACGTCCCCGTCACATAAAGCCGGTCGTACAGCTCCGGCATCTTTATCTGCATCAGGCCGGGCTCGATTTTCATGCGCCCTCCGTACCTCGATTGTACATGGGTCAGATCATACCCATAACGCCTGGGCAGAAGCTGATTCAGCAGCGTTTCCTGCAGGCGCAGGGTCAGCGGCTCCATGTGCAGCACAAATTCCGTGTAGCTGTGGGAGCAGAGCAGATTTTTCATCAGCAGCGCATACTCGCAGATGTCCTGATGCGTGGGGGCGGCCTCCGGCAGATACAGCTTCAGGCTCAGCCCGTATCCCCGCACGGCTTTCCGGGCCTCCTCCGGCAGCAGGTCATTGCGATAGGCCATGTGCTTCACCAGGGCCATCAGCTCCTCCGACAGAGGCGCCGGACGCATTTCCGCAACGCCCCGGAAGCACCGCTGATTCAGCAGCGCCTCCACCTGCTGCCATTGATTCTTGCGGCGCACGGAGAACAATTCCGGCTCAACGCAGCGGTTGGGCGCGCCCTCCTGCTCGTCCTCATTGCACTCGATCTCCAGGTCGATGTCGTAGTTTTCGCTGTCGTTGGTGCGAACGGTGGTGCCGGCCTTCTTCTCCGGCGTTTTCACCTGTATGCCCCGGGCGTGATAGCGCAGCTCCAGCACCATCTGCGACAGCAGCATCTGCATCTGGGGCGTGCCGGAGGTGATGTTCACCAGGATCTCCGCATCCGCATACTCGCGGCTCAGCCGGTTCATCACGTCGTGGAGCGGCTGGTCCAGCTCGTCCATATCGGAAACATCGCTGACGGAAAGATCCTGCTCCAACACCACCGGAGCGTAGCCGTCCCAATGGGACTTGAGGTGGAAAAACACCTTTTCATAGCGTTCGTCCGCCTCCGCCAGCTTTCGCACCTCGGGCGTAAACAGCAGGCAGACCACCTCGGGGCGGTAGTGGCGCAGGATGTGCAGCATAGCGCCGTCGCGCTCACCGCGAATGGGATCGGTGGTCCCTAAAAAGCTCAACAATACCTGCCTGCGCGTGGTTTTCTTTTTCATGATGCAGCCCCTCCCTGTTGTTATCAATTTCTCCGAACCTGCCGCCTGTATAGTATGCCATAATTGTATGTGTATCGCAACTGTCGTTGGCATTTATCCGTTAAAAATGTCGGATAGAGATCAAGCCGTATCCGGATACATTTCGTCTCCGCACGGCCGTCCGCGCCCGGTGCTTTCGCATAATCTGCCTGGGAGTGCAGATACTACCTTTGCCAATATTCAG
>USGS01000088.1 GCA_900554275.1 uncultured Eubacteriales bacterium | reverse complement strand
GAGGGTGAAGGTGGAGACGGCGAAGACGTGCAGGGTGCGGGCCTCGTGCTCGGCCTTGGCGGTTTTAATGGTCCGGCCGCCGCCGGGATCTGCGGCGGCCTCGTTCACGTCGCTCAGGACGACGGAGCCGGTGGCCAGGGTGCCGGTCCAGTCGGTGTCGATCGTAGTGCCGTCCATGACAGCCTTGATGGCATACTCATAGTAGGGAGCCCAGTTGATGCGGGAGGAGATGATGTAGGTGTTGGGGCAGGCCTTCCCGGTGGAGCCGTTGTAGGAGACGTTGGGGATGCCGGCGTTCTCGCAGGCGGTAGGAGCACCCATGGAGTCAGCGTGCTGGCTGATGAGCTTGCAGCCCATGTCGATCAGCTTCTGAGCGCCTTCCTTCTCCAGAGCCTCGTCATACCAGCTGCCGGTGAAGGTGACCTTCATGGTAGCAGTGGGGCAGACAGAGCGAACGCCCAGGAAGAAGGAGGTGTAGCCGGAAACCACTTCGGCGTAGGTGTAAGCGCCAACATAGCCCACCATAGCCTCGTCGGCGGAGAACTTACCGGCGTCGATCATCTCGTTCAGCTTCAGACCGGCAGCGATACCGGCCAGGTAGCGGCCCTCATAGATGGAGGCGAAAGCGTTGTGGTAGTTGGCCAGGCCCTCGGTGTGAGCGCGGGTGCCGGTGCTGTGGCAGAACTGAACATTGGGATACTCCTGAGCGGCCTGGATCATGAAAGGCTCATGACCGAAGCTGTCGGCGAAGATGATGTTGCAGCCCTTGTCGACCATATCGACAGCGGCCTCATAGCACTCCTGGCCCTCGGGAACGTTGGTCTTGAGGATGTAGTCGGCATCGGTCAGACCCAGGTTGGCGATGGCTTCCTTGGCGGCGTCGATGAAGTTCTTGTCATAGGTGGAGTTCTCATCGTGCAGGGTGATGAAGCCCACCTTGACCTTGGCGGTAGGATCGGCGTCTTTGTTGCCGTCGTCACCCGTCGGGGGGTTCTCGGTCTTGCCGCAGGCCACCAGGCTCAGCGCCATGACCAGTGCAAGCAGCATTGCAAGGAACTTTTTCATTCTTGTTTTCCTCCTTAAAATATGTGACGCACGTCTGAAAGAAAGGAAAATTTCGACGTACATCTGAACAACGGGCCTGCGCCCGGTATTCACTCTTTGTGCGAGGACAAGGGTATTATACAGGCAATCGTCGTGAATTTCAACAGAAAATGTGAATTACGGCAGATTTTCTTTGCGGCGTACAAAATAACTTTGCAAGATTTGTGTAATATACGGCATTTAGCAGAAAATATGCCCGCGAAATAGCAGTTTCAAATGGGAGAAAGAAGATGGGGTTTTGCTGGCGGCAGGAAAAAGCACAGCCTGTGGCGCTGCCGCAGGCTGTGCTTGAAAAATCATATACGTAAGGTAAAAAGAACAATTACTGATGCACTCTCGTACCTGTCTTGCCCTCGATACCGTCTTTGGCCTTTTCGAGCAAGGTAATGAGGGCGGTGCGGCCGGCCTTGGACTCGGCGAACTTGACGGCGGCCTGGACCTTGGGCAGCATAGAGCCCTTGGCGAACTGGTTCTCCTCCATGTACTTGTACGCCTCGGCGGGGGTCAGATCATCCAGGCCCTTCTGGTCGGGCTTGTTGAAGTTGATGGCCACCTTCTCCACGGCCGTGAGGATGATGAGCATATCGGCGTCCAGCAGCTCGGCCAGCAGCTCACTGCCGAAGTCCTTGTCGATCACAGCGGGCGTGCCGGACAGCTTGCCGTTCTCCAGCACCACGGGGATGCCGCCGCCGCCCACGGCGATGACCACATGGCCGGCGTCCACCAGCGCCTTGATGGAGGCCTTCTCCACGATGTCAAAGGGCTTGGGGGAGGGGACGACCTGACGGTAGCCGCGGCCGGCGTCCTCCACCATGGTGTAGCCCTTCTCAGCGGCGATGCGGTCGGCGGTCTCCTTGTCATAGAACGCGCCCACGGGCTTGGTGGGGTTCTGGAAGGCGGGATCGTCCTTGGAAACAACGGTCTGGGTGACGATGGTGGCCACGGGCTTGTCCATGCCGCGGCTCATCAGCTCGTTGCCGATGGCCTGCTGCAGGTGGTAGCCGATGTAGCCCTCGGACATAGCGCCGCACTCGGGGAACGGCATATCGGCCTTGATGGCCTTGGCCTCGGCGGCGGTGCTCAGACCCAGGTTGATCATGCCCACCTGCGGGCCGTTGCCGTGGGCCACCACCACCTCGTTGCCGGCGGCGATCAGATCGACGATGGACTTGGCGGTCTCGGTGACTAACTGGAGCTGCTCGGCAGCGGTGTTGCCCAGAGCGTTGCCGCCCAGGGCGATGACGATACGTTTAGACATAGTAATTACCTCGTAAAGTGAAATGTCATAAAAAGGCAACAGCGGCGGCGCGGCCGCCGCTGTTGCGGGATGTGTGGTGTGGTTCTGCTATCTGTTACTATTAGAAGATCCGGCGGGTGTCCTTGGTCTCGTCCATCTCCATCAGAGCCTTGACGGGGTCCTTCACCTGGGCCATGAAGATCATGGCGGCGATGATGTAGGGCTTGTAGGAAGCCTGCTTGTACAGAGGCACCAGATAGCGATCGAACACGGAAGCGTCCACCTCGCCCTCCTCGCAGGAGACGCCGGTGATGTCGGCGGGCAGGCAGTGCAGGTACAGAGCCTTGCCGTCCTTGGTCAGCTTCATCATGTCCTCAGTGCAGGCCCAATCCTTGTGCTCGGCGTTCTGTGCCAGCAGCTTCTGCTCCAGAGCGTCGATACCGGCCTTGTCACCGGCGGCGTACAGCTTGGTGCGCTCTTCCATAGCGGCATAGGAGGCCCAGGACTTGGGATACACGATGTCGGCATCCTTGAAGGCTTCCTTCATGTCATTGGTCTTGTGGAACTTGGAGCCGTACTTCTCGCAGTTCTTGCGGGCGACCTCTTCCACCTCGGGCATAACGTCGTATCCCTCGGGATGGGCCAGGGTCACGTCCATGCCGAAGCGGGTGAACAGACCGATGACGCCCTGAGGCACGGACAGGGGCTTGCCGTAGGAGGGAGAATAGGCCCAGGTCATAGCGACCTTCTTGCCCTTCAGGTTCTCCACGCCGCCGAAGTAGTGGATGACGTGCAGCATATCGGCCATGCACTGGGTGGGGTGATCCACGTCGCACTGCAGGTTGACCAGCGTGGGCTGCTGCTCCAGAATGTTGTCACGATAGCCCTCCTTCACGGCGTCCATGAAGGTCTTCTGATACTTGTGGCCCTCGCCGATGAACATATCGTCGCGGATACCGATGACATCGGCCATGAAGGACACCATGTTCGCGGTCTCGCGGACGGTCTCGCCGTGGGCGATCTGGGACTTCTTCTCGTCCAGATCCTGCACCTCCAGGCCCAGCAGGTTGCAGGCGGAGGCGAAGGAGAAGCGGGTACGGGTGGAGTTGTCGCGGAAGATGGAGATGCCCAGGCCGGAATCGAACACGCGGGTGCTCTTGTTGCGCTCACGCAGGTCGCGCAGGGCGTCGGCCACGGTGAAGATGGCGTCGATCTCGTCATCGGTCTTGTCCCAAGTCCAATAGAAATCGGTCTTGTACATGTTGTTGATGTTCAGGGTGGACAGATGGCGTGCCAGTTCAACAGTCTTGCTCATTTTTCTTTCTCCTTATTATTTATTGTTATTGAATGATGTTACTTGATGTCGTTGCCGGTCAGCTCCTGCCGGAAGCTGGTGGCAGAGCCGTCCTTGTTCTCGGGCTTATACAGGCCGGGAACGGCGGCGTACAGGGCGGCGCAGGTCACCAGATCCTGCTTAAAGGTCACTTCGTTGGGAGCGTGAGCCTGAGACTCCGCGCCAGGACCGAAGCCCACGCAGGGGATGCCGTAGCGGCCCTGGATGGACACGCCGTTGGTGGAGAAGGTCCACTTGTCGGTCAGAGGACGTCCCTCGCGCTTGGAAGCAGCCAGCTCGGTGGGCATCAGGCGCTTGTCGCCCCACAGGTTGTGGTGCGCGTCCACCAGCGCCTGGACGTGGGGAGCGGTCTCCTTGTTGATCCAGGTGGGGAAGAAGCACTCGGTCTCGTACACGTGGCCGGTCCATGCGGGGCGGTCGTACATATACATGGAGACCTTCACGTCCTTGGCGTACTTCTTGCAGGCGGGCAGGTCCTCGATCTCCTTCAGGCAGGACTTGTAGGTCTCGCCGGCGGTCATGCGGCGGTCGATGGAGATGGCACAGGAGTCGGCCACGGCGCAGCGGGAGGGAGAGGTGTAGAAGATCTGGCTGGTGGTGCAGGTGCCCCGGCCCAGGAAGCGGGCGTCCTCATAGTGCTCGGGGTTGAACTTGGGATCCAGCATCTTCACCAGGCCGTTGATCTCGGTGGAGCCGTCGGCGGGATTCTCGTTGAGGTCGCGGATGTTCAGCAGCACCTCGGCCATCTTGTGGATGGCGTTGTCGCCGCGCTCGGGAGCGGAGCCGTGGCAGGACACGCCGTGCATATCCACGCGGATCTCCATCCGGCCGCGATGGCCGCGATAGATGCCGCCGTCGGTGGGCTCGGTGGAGATGACGAACTCCACCTGGTTCCGGGCGTCCTCGGGACCGTTGAAATATTCATTGACGATGGACTGCCAGCACATACCGTCGCAGTCCTCCTCCTGAACGGAGCCCACCACCATGATCCTGTAGCCCTGGGGAATCAGGTCCAGATCCTTCATGATCCTGGCGCCATAGGTGGCGGCGGCCATGCCGCCCTCCTGGTCGGAGCCGCCCCGGCCATAGATGACCTCGTCGGTCTCATAGCCCTGATAGGGGTCGGCTTCCCAGTTCTCGATGTTGCCGATGCCCACGGTGTCAATGTGGGAATCCAGGGCGATGATCTTGTCGCCGGTACCCATCCAGCCAATGACGTTGCCCAGCTTGTCGAACTCCACCTTGTCATACCCCAGGCTTTCCATTTCCTGGGCGATGCGGCGGACGACGCCCTCTTCCTGGCAGGATTCCGAGGGGATGGCGATCATGTCCCGCAGGAAACGGCTCATGTCGGCACGCTAGCCCTCGGCCGCACGTTTGATTGCTTCAAAATCCATCGTGGTACCCTCCATTATCTATTCATTCCGTACCGCAGTGCGGATATGCAGGCAGTCTGCGGTTCTCTGCTCCTATCTTACCATATCCTGCACAGAAGTCAAACAAATTTT
>USGS01000087.1 GCA_900554275.1 uncultured Eubacteriales bacterium | reverse complement strand
GTAGACGTTGATGCCCACGGAGTCCGCCGCCTGGGGATGCTCGCCGCAGGCCATGAGGCGCAGGCCGAAGCGGGTCTTATACAGCACCACATAGGCTGCGATCAGCAGCAGCACCGTCACCAGCATGAACCAGCTGAACTCGAACGAGCCGATGTTCACCAAAAACGCCTTTTTCGCGCCGGCGTACTGGATGGTGGAGGACACGTCGTCGGGGTTGGCCGCGGTGTTGATGGCCTTGACGATGACCGTCGCGCCCGCCGTGCCCAGCATATTCAGGGCCGTGCCGACGATGGTTTGATCCGCCTTGAAGTTGATGCAGGCCACGGCCAGCAGGCTGGAATACACCGTGCCGGCCAGCGCCGCCGCCAGCAGCACCACGATAAGCATGGCGAAGGCGGACGAGCCGGTGGGCATATACCGCATGGCCAGCGCGCCGCCCAGCGCGCCCATGATCATGACACCCTCCAGGCCCAGGTTGATAACACCGGAGTGCTCGGAGAAGCAGCCGCCCAGTGCCACCAGGATCAGCACGGAGGCGAAGGTCAATGTATATTGCAGCAGCAGTACCATTACTGATCGCCTCCTTTCTCCGTGTCCGCGCCGTCAGGCGGCGCTTCCGTCTCCTTCTTGGCCGCCAGCGCCGTCTTTTCCTCGCGTCTGGCGATGGCGGTGTTCAGGGCGTACTTCATAAACAGCACGAAGCCGCACAGATAGATGATCAGGGACGAGATCAGGTCGGAGATCTGGGCGCAGTACATACTCTTATCCACATACGCGCCGCCGGCGGTGATATGCTGGATGAAGAAGGAGGCCAAAATCGCACCGAAGGGGTTCAGGCCGCCCAGGAAGGCCGCGGCGATGCCGTTAAAGCCCATACCGGGCACGGAGGAGGTGGAGCACTGCCACTGCTCGTAGCCCGTCAGGTACAGCATGGCCGCGCCCATGCCAGCCAGCGCGCCGGAGATGGCCAGGGTCAGGATGATGTTGCGCTTTTCCGCCATGCCGCAGTATTTTGCGGCGTTCTTGTTGTTGCCGGTGGCCCGCAGCTCATAGCCGAAGCGGGTCTTTTCCAGCACCACCCACACCAGCACCGCGATGAGGATGGACAGGGGCAGCGCCAGTCCCACGTACTGGTTGCCGTTGAACAGGCTGCCCAGCCCCAGGGAGGGCAGGATGGCCGACGCATTCTTATGGGCCAGGACGAAGGTGTAGGGACTGGTATCCTCCTTCACCCTGGTCAGCAGCATATTGGTCAGATAGAGGACGATCCAGTTCAGCATAATGCCGGAGATGACCTCGTTGACGTTGCAGTAGGACTTCAGCAGGCCGGAGACCGCGCCCAGCAGCGCGCCGCCCACCATGGCCAGCAGCATACAGGGCAGCCAGCCCCAGCCCCAGCCCAGCGCGGCGTACAGGCTCAGGGCCACGCCGATGCAGTACTGGCCGGCAGCGCCGATGTTGAACAGGCCCACCTTGTAGGCAAACAGGATGGACAGGGAGCACATCAGCAGCGGCGCGGTCTTGACCAGCGTGTTGCCCAGGTACTTGGTCTGGGTCTCGGGCTTGCTGTAGGTCAGAAAGTTTTTCATCACGGCAGAAATGGCCTCACCCGCGCCGTCGGGGTTGATGAACAGCAGGACGATATAGCCAATGAGCAGACCCAGGATGACGCACACCAGGGACGCCAGCAGCGACTGCACCCCGTTGTTTTTCAGGATGTTCTTTTTCATGCCGTCACCTCGTCTCTCTTCGCGCCCGCCATATACAGGCCCAGCTCCTCCTGGGTGGTGGTCTTGGGGTCAAGCTCGCCCACGATCTCACCCTCGTACATCACCAGGATGCGGTCGGGCACGTCCATGACCTCGTCCAGCTCAAGGCTGACCAGCAGCACCGCCTTGCCGGCGTCACGCTGGGCCACCAGCTGCTTGTGGATATACTCGATAGCGCCCACGTCCAGGCCGCGGGTGGGCTGCACCGCCACCAGCAGCTCCGGATCTTTGTCGATCTCCCGGGCCACGATGGCCTTCTGCTGGTTGCCGCCGGACATACTCCGTGCGATGGTCACAGGTCCCTGGCCGCTGCGGACGTCGTACTGGTCGATGAGCTTCTCCGCATACTTGCGGATGTTGTCCCGGCGCAGGAAGCCCGCCTTATCGGTGAACTCCGGCTCGAAATACCGCTCCAGCACCAGATTGTCCTCCAGGGAGTAGTCCAGCACCAGGCCGTGCTTATGCCGGTCCTCGGGAATGTGGGACATACCCAGCACGTTCCGCTTGCGGATGGACATTTTCGTGATGTCCTGGCCGCACAGGGTGATCCTGCCGGAGGCCAGGGGCTCAAGGCCGGTAAGGCCGTAGACGAACTCCGTCTGGCCGTTGCCGTCGATGCCGGCGATACAGACGATCTCACCCCGGCGCACCTTCAGGCTCACGTCCTTGACGGCGTTGTTCTTATGTACCTTGCTGGCCACGGTCATGTGCTCCACGTCCAGCACCACCTCGCCGGGCTGGCTGGGCTTTTTCTCCACGTGGAAGCTGACATCGCGGCCCACCATCATGGCGGACAGCTGCTCCACGCTGGTGTCCTTTGTGTCCACCGTGCCGATGCACTTGCCCTTGCGCAGGACGGTGCAGCGGTCGGCCACAGCCATGATCTCGTTGAGCTTGTGGGAGATAAAGAGGATGGACTTGCCCTCGGCGGCCAGGTTCTTCATGATGGCCATCAGCTCGTCGATCTCCTGGGGCGTCAGCACGGCGGTAGGCTCGTCGAAGATGAGGATCTCGTTATCACGGTAGAGCATTTTCAGGATCTCGGTGCGCTGCTGCATACCCACGGTGATGTCCTCGATCAGCGCGTCCGGGTCGATCTGCAGGCCGTACTTTTCGCTGAGGGCCAGCACCTTCTCCCGGGCCTCCTTTTTCTGCAGGAAGCCGCATTTCACAGGTTCGACGCCCATGATGATGTTGTCCAGCACGGTGAAGCACTCCACCAGCTTGAAGTGCTGGTGGACCATACCGATGCCCAGCGCATTGGCATCGTTGGGGTCTTTGATGGAGACCTCTACGCCGTCCTTCTTGATGATGCCCTCCTCAGCCTGGTACAGGCCGAACAGTACGCTCATCAGCGTGGACTTGCCCGCGCCGTTTTCGCCCAGCAGGGCGTGGATCTCACCCTTCTTCAGCTGAAGCGTGATGTCGTCATTGGCGATGATACCGGGAAACCGCTTTGTGATGTGCAGCATTTCGATTGCATACGGTGTGTCCAAGTTTTCGCCCTCCCTTCCGTTTTATGGCCCGCCGCTTTTCGCATCCGCGGGGACGGAAACCACAATAGATAAGGACAGTATACTATACTTCCGAGTATAAAGCAAAGGCAATTTCGCGAAAACTGCTTATTCCCCCGGAAATTTCCCGTTCTCAGTACTGCGAGGGGCAAAAAAAGAAAGACCGCCGAAGCGGTCTTTCCTGATGTAAGGTTCGATTAGCCCTTGATCTGACCCTGATCCTCAACAGTGATCACGGTAGCAAAGTCAGCGGCCTTCTTGCTGATGTCGTTGCTGACGGTCAGCGTCTTGTCGAACATGGCCTTCACCAGAGCCTTGTAGTCGTCCTGGGTGAACGCACCGTCGGCCCACTGGGTGGACTCCATAGGGATCTGAACATAGTTCAGAGTGGGATCGTCGCCGGACACCAGGCCCAGGGTAGAGATCTGACCCACATACTTATCCCAGTTGCCGTTGACGATAACGTCAGTCAGGGTGTCGTAGGTGGCGGGATACAGACCCTTCATAGCGGAGGTGACGGTCAGAGCCTTGTAGCTCTCCACGGTGGCGGCGTCAGCGTCCTCACCGGCGGCGTAGTTGGCGATCACGCCGGCCTGGTCAACGTCAACACCGATGACCTTGGCGCCCTCGACCTTCTTGGCAGCGTCCACAGCGGAGGTGTAGATACCGCCGCCGCAGGCGAACACGACCTGCGTGCCGCCGGCATACCAGGTATCCATCACAGCGGTGATGTCGGCATCGCCGAAGAACTGACCGCCGTACACATAGTTGACCTTGACATCGGTCAGCTTCAGCTCGGCAGCAGCAGCGTCAACACCCTGAACGAAGCCCAGGCCGTAGCGCTGAACAGCGGGGACAGCCATGCCGCCCAGGAAGCCCAGGTTCTTGTAGCCCAGCTTCACAGCAGCGTAGCCGGCCATGTAGCCGCACAGCTCTTCCTGATAGATGGCGCAGTACACGTTGCTCATGTCAACGTAGTCAGCCAGGTTCCAGTTGTCGGGATTGTAGTCATAGGACTCGCCCTTGGCGGCCACACCGGCCTCCAGCAGGTCGTCCTTCGCCACGTCCAGCGCGATGAACTTCACGTCCTTGTGCTGGGGAGCAGCCTCGACGATAGCGCCGCCGAAGGCATAGCCGGGCATCACGATGACGTTGTAGCCCTGGTCCACGGCACTCTCGATCATGGCCACACGGTCAGCGGTGTTGTCACCGGCGGGCTTGAAGTAGTTGAACTCCACGCCGTTGGCGCCAGCGAAGGCCTTGCAGGCCTCGTAGGTGGTCTGGTTGAAGGACTGGTCGGTGATGTCGCCGTAGTCGGTGATCATGGCGATTTTGTAGGTGACCTCGTTGGTGTCGCCACCGGGGTTCTGGTCATCGGTCTTGGGCTCGTCCTTCTTGCCGCAAGCGACCAGAGACAGAGCCATGACCAAAGCCAGAATCATAGCAAGAAACTTTTTCATGTTCTCATTCTACCTTCCTAAAATTTTTATTTTCGCGCCTTACGGCGGGAAAACCAGCATTTCGGCACGGGGGGTTCGCTTTCCTCGTGCCGTGGGCATTATAGCAGATTACTTTTGCGTTGGCAAGCCAAATCCCATGTTTTTCGGGGAACTGTAAACATTTGTAATCAAAAATTCACAACTTGTCCCCATTTTGCGGACATCTGTCGTCTCAGCATCGACGTTCCGGCCGTCTTATTTGGCGGCCATCTTCACCGCCGCCTCCAGAGCGATCTTCATCATGTTGGTGAAGGTGGTCTGCCGCTCCTCGGCGGTAAGCTCCTCGCCGGTGATCAGGTTGTCGGAGATGGAGCAGATGGCCAGCGCCCGCTTGCCGGTGTAGGCAGCGGTGCAGTACAGGCCGGCGGCCTCCATCTCCACTGCCATGACGCCCATCTTGGCGAAGCGCATATTCCGCCCGGCGGCGTCGTAGAACG
>USGS01000086.1 GCA_900554275.1 uncultured Eubacteriales bacterium | reverse complement strand
TCTTCCCCGCCTTCGTCGGCCACACCATCGCTGTCCACGACGGCCGCCGTCATGTGCCTGTCTACGTGCAGGAGGACATGGTCGGTCATAAGCTGGGTGAGTTCGCGCCCACCCGCACCTTCCGCGGCCACGCGAAATCTAAGTAAGGAGGTTGCAGAGTATTATGGAAGCTAAAGCCTATCTGAGATACGTCCGTATCTCTCCCCGCAAGGTCCAGATCGTCTGCGACCTGATCCGCGGCAAGGATGCCAAGACCGCTATGGCTATCCTGATGAACACCCCCAAGTCCGCCTCCGAGCCCCTGGTCAAGCTGCTCAAGAGCGCTTGCGCCAATGCGGAGAACAACTTCAGCATGGATCCCGACAAACTGGTCGTGACCCAGGTGTTCGCCACCCCCGGCCCTATCCTGAAGCGCATGATGCCTCGCGCCCAGGGCCGCGCCTATCGCATCAACAAGAGAACCTCTCACGTGACGCTGGCCGTCGCCGAGAGAGACTAAGAAAGGGAGGAACAGTTAAATGGGTCAGAAAGTCAATCCCCATGGTATGCGCGTGGGCGTCATCAAGGACTGGGATTCCCGCTGGTATGCCAGTAATGAGAAGGTCGGCGACCTGCTGGTCGAGGACCACAAGATCCGCGTCTACCTGAAGAAGCTGCTGTTCGCTGCCGGCGTCTCCAAGATCGAGATCGAGCGCAGCAACGAGGTCGTCACCATCTACCTGCACGTGGCCCGTCCCGGCGTGGTCATCGGCAAGGGCGGCGAGCAGATCGAGCAGTACCGCAAGGACGTGGAGAAGCTGATCGGCAAGACCGTCAAGCTGAACATCGTCGAGGTCCGCAACCCCGATATGGACGCGCAGCTGGTGGCCGAGAACATCGCCGCCCAGCTGGAGAAGCGTATCTCCCACCGCCGCGCCATGAAGAACGCCATGGGCCGCGCCATGCGCGCCGGCGCCAAGGGCATCAAGTGCAACTGCGGCGGCCGTCTGGGCGGCCGTGAGATCGCCGGCTCCGAGCACTATCACGAGGGTACGATCCCCCTGCAGACCCTGCGCGCCGACATCGACTACGGCTTCGCTGAGGCTGCCACCACCTTCGGCCGCATCGGCGTGAAGGTCTGGATCTACAAGGGCGAGATCCTGTCCCAGGCCCTGCGCACCACCCCGCGCACCCTGGACACCAGCAAGCCCTATCAGGAGCGTCGTGAGCGTCGCGGCAACCGTCGTGACGGTGACCGCCGCGGTGGCTTCCGCCGCGATGGCCAGAGCGGCGGCTTCAATCGCGACCGTCAGAACGGCGGCTTCAACCGCGGTCCTCGCCCCGAGGGCGGCTTCCGCAAGCCCGCAGAAAAGAAAGAAGGAGGCGCTCAGTAATGCTTCTGCCCAAGAGAGTTAAGTACCGCAGAGTACACCGTGGCCGCCTCACCGGCAAGGCCATGCGCGGCAATAAGGTGACCTACGGCGAATTCGGCCTGGTCGCCCTGGAGCCCAGCTGGATCACCAGCAATCAGATCGAGGCCGCCCGTATCGCCATGACCCGTTACACCAAGCGTGGCGGTCAGGTCTGGATCAAGATCTTCCCCGACAAGCCCATCACCGAGAAGCCCGCTGAGACCCGTATGGGCTCCGGTAAAGGCTCTCCCGAGTATTGGGTCGCAGTAGTCAAGCCCGGCCGTGTCATGTTTGAGATCGCCGGTGTTTCCGAAGAGATCGCCCGCGAGGCCCTGCGTCTGGCCAGCCACAAGCTGCCCATCAAGACGAAGATCGTCAAGCGCGAGGATCTCGAAGCCCAGGAAGTAGGTGAATGAGATGAAGGCAACTGAAGTACGTGCAATGAGCGTGGAGCAGCTGAACGAGAAGCTGGACTCCCTGAAGAAGGATCTGTTCTTCCTGCGTATGCAGCACGCAACCAATCAGCTGGACAATCCTCTCAAGATCGCCGAGACCAAGCGCGACATCGCCCGCGTGAAGACCGTTATCCGTGAAAAGGAGGAGAAGTAAAATGGAAGAGAAGAGAATTTCCTCCCGCAAGACCAGAGTCGGCAAGGTCGTTTCCGATAAGATGGACAAGACCGTGGTCGTCGCCATCGAGGACCGCGTCGCCCATCCTCTGTATAAGAAGATCGTTGGCCGTACCTACAAGCTGAAGGCTCATGACGAGCAGAACGCCTGCGGTATCGGCGACATCGTCAAGGTGATGGAGACCCGCCCCCTGTCCAAGGACAAGCGCTGGCGCGTGGTCGAGATCGTCGAGAAGGCTAAGTAAGGAGGTGCCGCAAGTATGATTCAGCAAGAGTCCTATCTGAAGGTTGCCGATAATACCGGCGCCAAGGAGATCAAGTGCATCCGCGTGCTGGGCGGCTCTAAGGTGAAGTACGGCAACATCGGTGACGTTATCGTCGCCTCCGTGCGCAAGAGCACCCCCGGCGGCCAGGTGAAGAAGGGCGAGGTCGTCAAGGCCGTTATCGTCCGCTCCGCCAAGGGCGTCCGCCGCGCCGACGGCACTTATGTCCGTTTCGATGACAACGCCGCCGTCCTCATCAAGGACGACAAGAACCCCAGAGGTACCCGTATCTTTGGGCCGGTCGCTCGTGAGCTGCGCGACAAGGATTACATGAAGATCCTGTCCCTCGCTCCCGAAGTTATTTAAGGAGGCGTGGTCACATGAATAGTCTTAAGATCAAGAAGAACGACAAGGTCGTCGTTCTGTCCGGCAAGGACAAGGGCAAGTCCGGCAAGGTGCTGGGCACTGTTCCCAGCGAGCGCAAGGTCGTGGTAGAGGGCATCAACGTGGTCACCTGCCACATCAAGCCCCGCAAGCAGGGCGAAGAGGGCGGCATCGTCAAGCGCGAGGCGGCCATCTATGCCAGCAAGGTCCAGGTGGTCTGCCCCAAGTGCGACAAGCCCACCCGCGTGGCCTACGAGATCAAGGACGGCAAGAAAGTCCGCGTGTGCAAGCACTGCGGCGCCGCTCTGTGAGAAAGGAGAGAGTAAGTAAATGGCACGTCTGAAAGTTAAGTATACCGAAGAAGTGGCTCCCGCTCTCTTCAAGAAGTTCGGCTACAAGTCCACCATGCAGATCCCCAAGATCGACAAGGTCGTCGTGAACGTGGGCTGCGGTGAGGCTCGTGAGAACGCCAAGGTCCTGGACGCCGTGTGCAGCGATCTGTCCACCATCACCGGCCAGAAGGCCATCATCACCATCGCCAAGAAGTCCGTTGCAAACTTCAAGCTGCGTGAGGGTATGCCCGTGGGCGCCAAGGTCACGCTGCGCGGCGACAAGATGTGGGAGTTCCTGGATCGTCTGTTCAACGTGGCTCTGCCCCGTGTCCGCGACTTCCGCGGCATCAGCGCCAACGCCTTCGACGGCCGCGGCAACTATGCCCTGGGCATCAAGGAGCAGCTGATCTTCCCCGAGATCGAGTATGACAAGATCGACAAGATCCGCGGCATGGACATCGTGATCTGCACCACCGCTCAGACCGATGAAGAAGCACGCGAGCTGCTGACCCTGGTCGGCGCTCCCTTTGAACGCTGATTAGGAGGAGAAACACCATGGCAAAGAAGTCTATGATCCTGAAGCAGCAGGCTCCCGCGAAGTTCTCCACCCGTAAGTACAACCGCTGCAAGCTGTGCGGCCGTCCCCACGCCTATCTGCGTGACTACGGCGTCTGCCGTGTCTGCTTCCGCACGCTGGCTTACAAGGGCGAGATTCCCGGCGTCCGCAAGGCTTCCTGGTAAAATTTTTCCGCCATACTTCGTTGAAGCTCCTTGCTGTACACAAAGTACAGCGGCGTCGCTTCGCCTCGTCTGGCGAAAAAATTCCAACCTTTGTCCTCATACATCGCTGAAGCTCCTTGCTGTACACAAAGTACAGCGGCGCCTGAACGCCTCGTCTGAGAACAAAATCCGCATTTTTCCGCCATACTTCGTTGGCCCGGCCCGGCATACACAAAGTACGTCGTCGCTTCGCCTCGTCTGGCGAAAAAATCCAATCAACAAGTGCCTGCGAGCGCTCCGTGCGCTCTGGCAATATAGGATGGCGAAAGGTCACTGGTAATTAAACATCGCTGGTCATCGGACGGTGCCTAAATTATCAGTGATACCTCGCTGCCTCAACAGGGGCGACCCTGTAACTCTAAATTAGGAGGAAACATTTATGCACATCACTGATCCTGTTGCTGATATGCTGACCCGTATCCGCAACGCCAACAACGCCAAGCATGAGACCGTTGACGTTCCTGCCTCCAACATGAAGAAGAGCATCGCTCAGATTCTGCTGGATGAGGGCTATATCAAGGCCTTCCAGGTCGTCGAAGACGGCACCCAGGGCGTGATCCGCATCACTCTGAAGTACAATGCCGGCAAGGAGAAGGTCATCTCCGGTCTGCGCCGCGTGTCCAAGCCCGGTCTGAGGGTGTATGTGGGCGCCGACGAGTTGCCCCGCGTTCTGCGCGGCCTGGGCATTGCCATCGTATCCACTTCTAAGGGCGTCATGACCGACAAGGCTGCTCGCGCGGCTCACGTCGGCGGCGAAGTCCTTGCGTTTGTTTGGTAAGGAGGGTATTGAACAATGTCGAGAATTGGTAGAATGCCCATTACCGTCCCCGCCGGTGTGGAAGTCACCATCGCGGAGAACAACGTCGTTACCGTCAAGGGCCCCAAGGGCACTCTGACTCAGGCTCTGCGCCCGGAGATGATTCTGGAGCAGGACGGCAGCGTCATCCACGTCAAGCGCCCCTCTGACGACAAGCTGCACTGCGCTCTGCACGGCATGACCCGCGCTCTGCTGCACAACATGGTCGTCGGCGTCAGCGAAGGCTTCAAGAAGGAACTGGAGATCAACGGCGTCGGTTACCGCGCCGCCAAGGAAGGGAAGAACCTGGTCATGAACCTGGGCTATTCCCACCAGGTCATCGTTCCCGAGATCGACGGCATCACCATTGATGTCCCCTCTGCCAACAAGGTGGTCATTTCCGGCCCCGACAAGCAGAAGGTGGGCCAGTTCGCGGCGGAAGTCCGCGAGAAGCGTCCTCCCGAGCCTTATAAGGGCAAGGGCATCAAGTATGTCGACGAAGTCATCCGCCGCAAGGTCGGTAAGACCGGCGCCAAGAAGTAAGGAGGTGTGCCGTAATGATTAAAAGACCCAATACCAACGCTCAGCGTCAGAAGCGCCATAAGAGAGTCCGCTCCAAGGTGTTCGGCACTACCCAGCGTCCTCGTCTGAACGTGTTCCGCAGCGAAAAGAATATCTATGCCCAGATCATCGACGATGTGGCCGGCAACACCCTGGTCTC
>USGS01000085.1 GCA_900554275.1 uncultured Eubacteriales bacterium | reverse complement strand
GCACTGACAGAGTCAATCCGTCCATCACCGCCATAGACCGGGATGGACAGTGGACTACTACCGTCCCCATTAAAGACTACCGTACTCGTTTCGTCCGTCGTTGTATTCAGCTGCGCAGGATACAGCTTAATACTACTCAAGCCATAGGTCACATCGCTCAAGTCAACCAAGTTGCCCCACTTCGTGTTACTGGTCTTGGCATCTGCATTGGAGCCAACCGCGCCGGCTGAGATTGTACCTATATTGCCGCTCTCTGGCATCAGCGCGATCTCCAAGCTGCCGTTACCGGCCACCGTGGTGCTGATGTTCTTGACTTCCGGCGCTGTAGACAGCGTGAACCACGCGTAGGTGCTGCTGACCATCATGATCACGCCGACCATCAGCATGGAAGCGGCCGCCATCAGCTTACTGCGAATACCGGCAGGCATCAGGACTTTTTGCTTCTTCCGTTTTTCTTTTTCCATTCTCACGTACTCCTTTCGAGAGTTGTTATTGGCAGGCAGTCGCCTGCCAAGCGCTATGGATCATATATCAACAGCCATCCCCCAAGCTCAAGTCTAAGCTCGTTGGCGCCGGAATTTTATCAGTCGCAATGTCTCATGCTTGATCGCTGGAAAACAGCGCCTGCCACAGGTCTGTCCAGCCCTCAAAAATACCATCGTGGGCGTCCTTATCGTCCGGCTCGCTCATCAGCCGGAAATCCATTTCCACGCCCAGATGTCCGCCTATCATTTCGTCTGTCGCTTCGGGATCATCGCCCTCCAGCCAGAGAACGACCGTGTACTTATGTACCTCGTCGGGCGCTACATTCTCCTGCTTTCCGGAGGTAATACGGGTGTCCGTCTCAAACGCGTCAGGTATCACGCGCCAGTATGTGATCTGCCCCACGGTCTTTACCTCCTGGAACTGGTCGCTGCCTGCCGCTAATTCCCGAATACTGAGATTGGGATAACCCTTCGTGTCGTCCCCCAGTGCCGGCAGCGCTTCCGACTGTCCGTCAACGGCCGCCTTTGCATAGAAACGCATCTGTCCGTCCTCAAACACCATCGCCCAAGCCGCGCTGGAAAGGTTCTGTGTCTCCCGTGTGATGTTCATGCTCCAGTTATAGCCCACGGTGCTTTCACCCTCGTTCCGAAGGTAGAACGTATAGGCGAAATACAGATCGTTATGCTCACCGTCGACTTCGTCCAGGTCCAGCGGCAGCTGGCTGATGGACACGCACGGCACGTCCTGTGCGGGATTGGCAAACAGGTACGTTGTCGGGTTCTCGAAGCCCACTGTTTCAGACAAGGTAAAGCCCTCGCGGAACATATCGTCTGTCATGTTGATGGTGAAATGCCCGCGCATCCTCTGCACACCCGCGAAAACCAGCATGACCGACAGAAACGCCGCCAGCGCACCCAGCAGCGCGCCCAACCAGTGCCGCCACAGCCAAAACAGGAATGGGTGCTTGTTTTTGTCAAAATACAGGCCCAGGCTGGAGGCGGTCAGCTCGAACTCCTTTTTGGAGTAGATGTGCTGCTGCTTCATCTCCCGGCGGAGCTTTTTGCGCCCCGCCTTGATCTCCTTCACCTGATCCTCGGTGAGGACGGTGTTGGCGCGCCTATACTTAAAAAGCCGCTTCTGCTTCTTCTCGCCGCCCGTCGGCGGCTTGTCCTCCGGCGGACGCTTCGCGGTCTTCGTCCCGCCGGTCTTCGGGGCGGCGTCCTCGGCTGCCGCCCGCTTTACCTCCTCCGGTATGTGGTCAAATGGCCCAGCCAAGGTCTGTCCGCCCTCCCTTCACTCCGCTGTCTCAGCGCTCCCGCACCAGACAGTCGCGGATCATCTCGTCTTCGTCTACCGGCACGCCGGTCATCGGGCCGCTCATGGCGGCCACGCCGCAAGCGGTGAGCCAGTCCATCACGTCGGCGCTGTCGGCGTTCCCGCCCAGCAGCGTCATGCCGCTCTGCGCCAGCGCCATCATGGTGTTGGCCGTCTCCTGCTGCAGATACAGCTCCCGCCGCAGCCGCAGGTGGGTAAAGCCGATGGTTTGCACCTGCTCCAGCGGCAGCGCCGCCGGGTCCCAGCCGTCCAGCACCAGCGTCAGGCCGCTGCGGATATACCGGCTCAGCAGTTCGCGCGCGCCCTTACCGGCCGCCGCCGCATACTCCGCCGATACCGCCAGCCACAGCTCCGCCTTGTTCACCGGCTGGTCATCAAACAGCGCGGCAAACTGCTGGAGATGGTTGGCGCGCCAGAAATCCGGCAGCAGGGGCATGAGGATGGCCTTCACGTCCAGCTGGCAGTTACGGATACGCAGCAGCGCGTCCGCCGCCTCGTACAGCAGATAGAACGACACATCCGCCGTCATCTCTGTCCGGTGCAGCACATCCGCCAGCGCGTCCATGCTCTCCGTCTCGCCGGGCCGTCCGGCGATGCCGCCGAACCATGGCACTGCCTCGTACAGCACCGGCCTTCCGTCCCGCGCCGCCACCATGGGCCGGTAGTGCAGTCCCATGACACGATCCTTCCGCTTGTCCACCAGGGGGATGGTCTTGGGCAGCGTCATGGTGTAGTGTATGTACTTGCGGTACACATCCCGGCATTTGCTGCGGCAGCGGTGCAGCACCTCGATCAGTGCCGGATCCCACAGAACGCCGCCGTTGGCGCACAGCGCGTCGAAGGCCTCGCCAAAAGGCTCCTCAGACTTCGTCTCGGCGGACAGCCTGTCCAATTCCTTGGCCAGCCCCACGATGCGGGCGATGGGACTGATGTCCGTGCCCTGCCGTCCTTCTGGATAGCCGCTGCCGTTCCAGCGCTCCATGTGCTGCTGGCAGCTCTCCCGCTGCATCCGCCAGGGGATGTTGTCCGTTTCCAGCGTTTCCTCCGTGCCGGTGCGCCGCTCTCTGGCGGACAGCCCACGCTCCTGAAGCGAGGCGATCAGCTGGCGGCCGTCAGAGGTGTACTTCCGGTACACCGCCATTTCCTCCGCCGTAAAATCGCTGCGCCACAGCTGGTATTCCGGCGGCACAAGCGCCTTGCCCAGCTGGTGGTACATACCGCATTTATAGGCCACATCAGCGAACTGTCCATCCATCTCCTGCGCACCGTCAGGCGAGTCCTTCCCATATCCATCGGCACAGGCCTGTACAAACAGCACCTGCGTATAGGCCGCCACACGCACCGACTGCTGCCGCACGGCGGGGGCAAGTCCACGGAACGCCTCGTCCCATGTCTCGTATTCCTTCCGTTTCCAGTTCTGTTCCGCCACTGTCGTACTCCTTGTCGTAATGGCACTTCCACCCCAGCACCCTTTGCAGGGCGCTGGGGTCTCTGTGCGTCATATTTTTAAGGCAAACGTCTTATTCATCGTCAGAGATGTCGTAATCCACCAGCGGGGTAGAATCCTTCCGATTCCGCTTGCGGCGGTTTACATTCTTGACGATCACAAAGGTCAGCATCAGGTTCACGGCGAAGCTGACAAAGAACAGGATCGGCCATACCTTGTGCGAACCGATGTTGCAGGACTCGCCGTTGGCGGTGTTGGCCAGCAGCTGCTCCAGCAGACCGCTGATCTCATCGGCCAAGGCGTCCACAGCCGCCTGATCGCCGGTTCTGCGTACCTCGTCCGCGCGCTTCAGCGCATCGGCCAGCGCCAGCCACAGGCTGTTGACCTTGTTGTCGCCGCCCATGGCGTTGGCATCGGCCAGTGCCTTATCCAGTGCCGTGTAGTCGATCTTCTGCATGGCGTTCAGGGCTTCCGTCAGTTCCTTCAATGCCGCGTCGATGTCAGACTGCTTCTTGCTGTTCAGCGCTTCCTCTGCCTTAGCCAGTGCATCCTGCAGCGCATCCCACCGCTCCTTGCTATAGTCGTTGGGGTTCAGATCCTTGGCTTCCTGGATCTTCTTCTCCAGCTCCGTGGTGTCCACAACGCCGGTACCGCCGCCGATGCCGTCAGGCGAGGAGTCCTTGTCACCCACCGTCACGGTCTTTACCACCGTCTGCGTACCGCTGTCGTTGCCGTCAGCGTCATACGCGTTATAGGTAAAGGTCACGGTATACACATCACCCATCTTGGCGCCGCTGGGCGCTCCCACCAGCGCGGTCACGGTCTTGGCGCCGCTGTTGTACAGATAGAACTTGCCGCCGCTGGTAACGCCGCCGGCTTCACTGCTGGTGTAGGTAACAGATGCATCACCGCTGACCGTCACATTGCCGTCAATGCCTCCGTTACCGCTCTGGGTCAGAGATACGCGGATGCTGCTGCCGGGCCGCACCGTATACTCAGCGGCGAAGGCCATTGTGGTCAGTGCCAGGCAGGCGACCAGTACCAGCAGCATCGCCAGCCCCTTCTTCAATCCCTTCATATTTCATACCTCTCAATTCGATCATGATACGGCCTCCCGCCGCCGGGCCTCATCTGCGGCCCGGCGTGCGGGATATACCGCTAAATATAAGTTTACGCTGGGAAAGGATCAGACAGTGATCTTCAATGTGGAGCTATAGCCGCCCCAATTCTGGTACTTCACTCTGTTCTTCACCGCATCACCGGAATCCACCTTGCCGTTGCGGTTCATATCCGCCGCCTCCAGCGCCGCACCGGTAAGCTGTGCCGTGCCGAAGTAGTGGTTTCGCATCTTCACGGCATCACCGGAGTCGGTCTTGCCGTTGCAGTTGGTATCGCCCATGATGATAACAGTGTAGCTGCCTGCTCTGCTGCCGCTCACGTAGATGCTGGCACCGTTGGCCACCAGGCCGGAAGCGGTCAGGCCGCTGTTGACGGTCACCTCCGCGCTGCTGTCACCGAAGTACTTACGCACCGCGGTCTGCAGCTGCTTGGCGTTGATACCGGAAGGCTGAACATCCAGATAGATGTAGTTCCCGGTGTAGCCTCCGCCACCGCCGCCACCGCCGTGGTCATCATCGTCGTCGCTGCTCTTGACTTTTACGATGTAGGCGGTCATTTCACCCTGCGTGACCCTGCTCACTTCATAGCCGCCGGCAACCGTGACCTTCACAAACAGGCTGTCGGAGTCCGCCACCAGCTTCGCATCTTTGTGGCCCAGCTCGAACGCATGGCCGTTCTGATCGATCAGTCCCGCGCCCTTGATGGTCAGCGTCTTGGCGCTGCTGATGCTGATGTTGCCGGTCATCTTCACGCTGCTGTTCACAACGATGGTGTCGCCGGTCTTGGCGTCAGCTGCTGCCGCCGCCAGATCGTGGTAATTAGCCTTGCTGCCGTCAGCCTTCTCCAGTGTGATCTCCCACACCGTCGGCACTGTCAGTGCATAGGTGGTCATACCGTTCTGCGTGACCTTGCTCAGCTCGTAGTTGCCGGCCACCGTGATCTTCACAAACAGGCTGTCGGAGTCCGCCACCAGCTTCGCATCTTTGTGGCCCAGCTCGAACGCATGGCCGTTCTGAT
>USGS01000084.1 GCA_900554275.1 uncultured Eubacteriales bacterium | reverse complement strand
TCACATTTGACAATCGCATATAAAAATGGTCGTTAGCGCAAGCCAACGACCATGGTGCGCCTGAAGGGACTCGAACCCACACGCTGAAAGCACGAGAACCTAAATCTCGCATGTCTACCAATTCCATCACAGGCGCATATTTAGTTTTGGGGGAGCGGGCGACGAATGGAACGGCAAAACCTTCACTGAGGTGACGTCACCTAAATCTCGCATGTCTACCAATTCCATCATGCCCGCATATACGCCGTGTATTGTAGCACATTTCCACCGGCGGTGCAAGGAATGTTTTGGCTTCCACGGTGAAATGTGGTACGCAAAGCAGGGCCTGCGGCGTGCCGCAGGCCCTGCTTTTGTTGCCTGAAAAGTTCCCGGTTACAGGTTCTTCTCGTAGGACTCGATCATCTTCTTGACCATCTGGCCGCCCACAGAGCCGGCCTCGCGGCTGGTCAGGTGGCCGTTATAGCCTTCCTTCAGGTTCACGCCGACCTCGGAGGCGGCCTCCATCTTGAACTTGTTCATAGCGGCCTTGGCCTCGGGGACGTTCAGCTTGTTATTATTCTTGGCAGACATAGTTTTTGCTCCTTTCATACGGTTCGGGCGAGTGCCCGTGTTTGGGTATCGCAATCGTAGCATGGCCCGTGAAAGCCGCATTATGCAGGAGCAAAACTGGTAATTTCTCCGGGATAGAGGCAAAAACAGCTTGAATTTTTCTTATAAAAACATGGAAGAACCAGAAAGCACACGGGGGAAAACGCATACAAGACCTTATAGAAACGTGGAGAAGTCTTAAAAAAGGGAAGCCCAGCCGGATGCCGGGCCTCCCACAGGGCGTATTATGATAGAGACGTTTCCCAGCGCCAGGCGTCGCGGCACATCTCCTCCAGCGTCTTTTCCGCACGCCAGCCCAGCAGCTTTTCCGCCTTTTCCGTGGCAGCGTAGCACTCAGCCACATCGCCGGGGCGCCGGGGGGCGATGACGTAGGGGACGGAGACGTGGTTGGCCGCTTCAAACGCGCGGACGATGTCCAGCACGCTGTAGCCGCGGCCCGTACCCAGGTTGAACACCTCCGCGCCGGGGTGGGCGGCGGCGTAGCGCAGGGCGGCCAGGTGGCCGCGGGCCAGGTCCACCACGTGGATGTAGTCCCGGACGCCGGTGCCGTCGGGGGTGGGGTAATCGTCGCCGAACACATGGAGCTTTTCCAACCTGCCGGAGGCCACGCCGGAGACATAGGGCAGCAGATTATTGGGAATGCCCTGGGGCAGCTCGCCGATCAAGCCGGAGGGGTGGGCGCCGATGGGGTTGAAATAGCGCAGCAGCACCACCGACAGCTCCGGGTGGGCGGCGGCCTGATCCCGGAGGATCTGCTCGATCATATATTTCGTCCAGCCGTAGGGGTTGGTGCAGCCGGTGGGCATGTCCTCGGTGAGGGGAACGCGCTCCGGCACGCCGTAAACCGTGGCGGAGGAGCTGAACACGATGGTATTCACGCCGTGATAGGCCATGGTCTCCAGCAGCGTGAGGGTGGTGTCCAGATTATTGCGGTAGTACTTCAGCGGCTGCTTCACCGATTCGCCCACGGCCTTGAAGCCGGCGAAGTGGATGACGGCGTCGAAATCGTACTGCTCGAACACCTCCTCCAGCGCGGCACGGTCGGTCACGTCCACCCTGTGAAAGGCCGGGGCGCGGCCGGTGATGCGGCCGATGCGCTCCGTTACGTCCGGGGTGCAGTTGCTGAGATCGTCGGCAATGACCACGTCATAGCCGGACTGGAGCAGCTCCACCGCCGTGTGAGATCCGATAAAGCCGGCGCCGCCGGTGAGCAGGACACAGTAAGCCATACAGTTCTCTCCTTATTTTTTCTCTGCCAGCTCGTCCTTCCTGGACTTGGGAGACGGGCCGTTCACCTTTTCCTTGTTGAACATACAGAACGCGGTCATGATGAGAATACGGAGGTCGAAGGCCAGCGTCCAGTTCTCGATGTAATACAGGTCGTACTCGATGCGCTTTTCGATGGAGGTGTCGCCGCGAAGGCCGTTGACCTGCGCCCAGCCGGTGATGCCGGGACGGATCTGGTGCTTGACCATATAGCGGGGGATGTCCTCCTTGAACTGCTCCACGAAGTAGGGCAGCTCCGGGCTCGGGCCAATAAGGCTCATGTCGCCCTTGAGGACGTTGAAGAACTGGGGCAGCTCGTCCACGGAGCATTTGCGGATGAGAGCGCCGAACCAGGTCTTGCGGTCGTCCTCATTCCTGCTCCAGCCGGTATTTTCCCGGGCGTTGACCCGCATGGAGCGGAACTTGTACATATAAAACGGCTTTTTGTCCTTGCCCACCCGCTCCTGCCTGAAGATGACCGGGCCGGGAGAGGACAGCTTGACGCCGATGGCGGCGATGAGCATCAGGGGCGAGGTGAGGATAATAAGGAACAGGGAGCAGACGATGTCCATGGCCCGCTTGACAAAGGCGTTGCCCAGGTTGTCCAGCGGCACGCGGCGCAGGTTGATGAGGGGCAGGCCGTTGATGCTGTCCACCTGGGGGTCGGAGGGCATATAGCGGGCGTAGAACGGGATGACAGACACCTTGGTGCCGTCCTTCTCGCAGGCGTGGATGATGGCGGGCATACGGTCGCTCTCGTCGGCGGACAAAGCCACCACCACCTCGTCGGGGTGCGTCTGCGCGAAGGCATCGTCCAGCCTGTCGTAGCCGCCGCAGTAGGGCAGGCTTTTCCAGCGGGGCTTGTCCGACACGCAGCCCACCACCTGAAAGCCGAGATTCCTGTCCGAGGCCACCTTTTTCAGGTACAGCTCCGCGCTGTCACCGTGACCCACCAGCAGGACGCGCTTTTGATTGTAGCCCATGGCGCGGTAATGGCGCAGCAGGGTACGGAGGACGGCCCGCTTGCCCGTCAGCAGCAGGGTGCTGACGGCGTAGAAGAACGCCACCGTCCAGCGGGAGGTATCCTCAAAGCGGAGGACGTACATGGCGGCCATGACGATAAGGGCCACCAGCAGGTCCAGCGCCGCCACCCGGCCCGCCTCCACATGGAAGCGGACGGTGCGGAAGGAGGTATACAGCCCCGCCACGGCAAACACGATGAGCGTGAGCACCGCCGCGCCCAGCCCCAGCCACACATAGTGGCTCAGAGGCATGGCCCGGTCGCCGCGGAACAGGCTGAAGCGCAGCCAGTAGGCTGCTAACATGGCCAGCAGCACCGCCAGGGCGTCGGTGATGACATGCAGTTGGTTCAGCAGTCGTTGGTTTTCCCGTATCATGTATTCGTTTCCTTTGCAGCAGATAAATAGAGTTCCATCACCCGGGGCAGCACATCCTCCAGCCGGCAGCGCTGTACCTGCTGTTGGCCGGCGCGGCCCATTTGGGCGCGGAGGGCGCTGTCCGTTACCAAACGGCGGACGGCGGCGGTGAAGGCATTTTCGTCGTCATAGGGGAAGAGGAGGCCGGTCTCCCCTTCCGTGATCAGATCGGTGTGGCCCTTTACGTCACTGGCCACCGCCGGCAGCCCGGCGGCCATGGCCTCCATGATGTTGAAGGGCAGGCCCTCGGAGCGGCTGGCGGACACGGCGATGTCCGACGCGGCCAGCCAGTCGGGAATGTCGGACACCTGTCCGGGGAACAGGACGCGGCCCTCCAGCCCCAGAGAGCGGGACAGGGCCTGCATATCCTCCAGCAGCGCCCCCCGTCCGGGGAGCAGGAGCTTCACGTTGGCGGGCAGAGACGGCATGGCGCGAAGGAGCATGGCCTGGTTCTTGCGCTCGGAGAACTCCGCCGGGTAGATGAGGGCCACGTCGTCCGGCCCGAGGTCCAGCCTCCGACGCATGGCGTCACGGGTCTCCGGCGGGGCCGCAAAGCGGTCCAGCGCCACGCCCATGCCGGGGATGAATTCGATGCGGCGAGCGGCATGGTGCTCCCGTGCCCAGCGATCGTCCCACGCGTTCATAGTGAGCAGCAGGTCAGTCTGGGGGGCAGTGAGCTTCTCCGCCGCGGGGAGCAGCAGCTTCTTCAGACCGGTGGTGCGGTCATCGAATAAGTAGCCGTGCATGACGTTGACGATAGGCGGACGGTGCTTCATGCCCCGGGCGGCCCAGCGGGTGAAAAAGGAGGCCAGCGAGGTATGGGTGATGACCAGATCGTAGTTTTCCCGCTCCATCATGGCGCGGAGCATACGGGCAGCCCGGAAGTTGGCCGGGGCGGTGATGCTCTTGGCAAGGGGCAGCTCCCGCACCGCGTCGGCGTAGGGGATGTCCCGCATCGCGCCGCCGCAGGCCACCTCCACCTGCCAGCCCAGCTCGCGGAAGCGGCGGAGGTAGGGCAGGTGGAAGCTGACGATATGGGAGAAGGTGGACGCGGTGTATAAGACGGATGGCATGGGGAGTCCTCCTGAATGTTGCTATAATAAAGGCTTTGCGTTCATTATAGCAATCTGTTTCGGCAAAAGCAACCGTTTTCCATTGGCGATGCAGGGAAAAGGCGGCAGACAGGTTTTGCGCGGGTCTGCGTCTTGAGGAGCGCGGATTCCCACGGCGCTGTGCGCCTCGGAATGACAGAATGGAGGAGGCGGCGCAGGGAAAAGGCGGCAGACACGTCCCTGTGTCTGCCGCCGGGGGTCACTGCTTATTCAGGTATGCCTGCACGTCCTCGGGCAGGGTGATCGTGCCCAGGTTGGCGTCGTTCCAGTGGCTGAGGCGCTGGGCCAGGGCGGCCACGCCCTGGCGGAAGGCATCCGAGCCGTCGTCGTACTCCATGGCGACGCGGAAGCTGTTTTCCCAGGTGGCCGGGTCGGAGGGGGTGTAGTCCACGTACTGCTCCAGCATGGCAAAGCCATTGTCCACGTCGTTCAGGTTGAAGTAGCAGCGGGCCAGATAGCGGGGGACGGAGTTGGAGTGCAGGGCTGCCAGGTCGGCCAGGTAGCGCTCCATGACGGCGCGCATATCGTCGGGCAGGTTCTCCTCCGCCGAGGCGGCCATCACGTAGGACAGCTCATAGTCGGCCCACTCGTAGGGGTCAAGATCCGCGGCCTGGGCGATGGAGTTGTAGTCGCGCTGCTGGGCCAGCACGGCGGCGCGCATATTCATGCTGAGCAGCACGCCGAACACGGCCAGGCACAGAGCGGCGGCCCAGACCAGCAGGCGGCGGGGCATATCGCCCAGCCTGGGGACGGGCGCGAGCTGGCCGCAGGTGAGGCTGATGACGGCGAACGCGCCGATGCCGAAGGGCAGGAAGTAGCCGCTGGAGAAATCCACCTCCACGGCGGCGTGGATCATCACGAACAGCAGCGCCGCGCCCAGAGCGGCGGTCATGGGATGGGGCTGGCCGTCCTTGCCCTTGCGCCACAGGCGGAGGCTGGCGGCGGCGCTGGAGAGCAGCAGACCCAGCCACAGAACGCAGCCCAGGACACCGGTATCCACCAGGGACTGGATATAGTGGTTGTGGACGTATTTCGTCTCGTAGTGGTAGGTCTGGACGCTGTAGATACCGTTCTCAAAGCCGCCCATGCCCACGCCCACGATGGGACTGCGCTGGAAGAGCTTCAAGCCGTCGGCGCAGTAGACCAGGCGCTGGACCACGTTGCCCTCGGAGAAGAGGTTTTGGATACGCTCGGCGATGGCCTCGGGCAGCAGCTTGTAATTCAGCTTCAGTGCGCCGGAGGCCGCGCCGCCGTAGGAGACGGCGGTGACGCGGACGGCGCTGTCGGCGGTAAGGACGAAGGTGACGGAGCGGTTGCCTGCCGGGGCGGTGAAGGATGCGCCGTCGGCAGGGCCGGTGTAGGCCGTCTGCTTGGTGTTCATGATGGCGTCCTCCTCCGTCTGGGTGAGGACGGTGACGGAGACGGGGCCGTCGGCGGTGACGGAGAGGGTATAGTCACCCTCGGTGAGGTACGCGCCGCGGGTGATGGTCTCGCCGGGCTGGAGGGTGGCCGGGCCGGTCCAGCTCACCGCCAGCACCACAAGGGCGGCCACAGCGGCCAGGGCGGCCAGGAGGATGATGTTGACGGTCTTCATACGCTGGGAGAGCTTATCCGCCAGGGGGCGGCCCACGTAGATGTCCAGCGCGCAGAGGGCGGCGGCGCACAGCAGCGTCACCAGCAGCGGCCAGGGTCGCAGCGTCCACTGGCCGAAGGCGGT
>USGS01000083.1 GCA_900554275.1 uncultured Eubacteriales bacterium | reverse complement strand
TTATCTGATTTGAGGTGGGCCTTGCCCCCTCAAGCTCCCCCGCTGCTCACTCATCGAAACTTGCAGCATAGTTTTTTGACAGGATGGCATGGGCGGCGGAAAAATCCGCCGTCCCATGCCATGGTCACAGGTCCTCCTTGCCGATGTGCATATCCCGCAGCTTTTTCGGCAGGCCCGGGGCGATGAGGGGGAAGCGGTTCTCCGTATCGCTGGTGGGCTGGATGTTGTACGTGCCGTACATATTCACCACGTCGAAGCAGCTCTCCGGCACGCCGTTGAAGTGATGCACGTCCGGGGTGGCGTCGTAGGGGAAGCTGCCGTCCTTTTTGGCCATAAAAAACTCACCTCCGGCCATAGTATGGCCGAAGGCGAGGGGTTTCTTTCTGCCGTATTCTATTGGCGGTATACCTCGGCGTCGAAATCGCGGACGATCTCATCCCGCTTTTCGTCCCGGACGAACACGCAGTTCGTCTCATCAAAGGCCAGACGCATGGCAAAGTCCTTGGCCTCGTAAATATCGTTGGTCTCGAAGAAGTCCCGGTAGGCCTCCTCCGGCTCGTGACTTTTGCGCCACACCACATGAAATCGCATATCCGTCCTCCTGTCCATAGGGGTGTATTTTTTAGTATATCCTCTGAAGCGTCAAATTGCAACGGTGGCTTTCGCCAAAATATAGGGCAAAAGTTCGTGACATTTTACCCGCTGAATGGTCTTTCCTAAGCACACAATATGTAGTATAATGAACCTCGATTTGACAAGAGATTGGGGAGATCACAGGTGAAGCTCGGCTTTGACAATGACAAATACCTGCGTTTGCAGGCACAGCACATCACGGAGCGGCTGGCCCAGTTCGGCGGCAAGCTGTATCTGGAATTCGGCGGCAAGCTGTTCGATGATTACCACGCATCCCGGGTGCTGCCCGGCTTCCAGCCCGACAGCAAGATCCGTATGCTGCGGACGCTGAAGGACGATGTGGAGATCGTGGTGGCCATCTGCGCCGGCGACATCGAGAAGAACAAGATGCGGGGCGACCTGGGCATCGGCTACGACGAGGATGTGCTGCGGCTGATGGACGTATTCCGGGGACAGGGCTTCTATGTGGGCGGCGTGGTCATCACGCAGTACGCCGGGCAGCCGGCGGCGGACGCCTTCATCAAGCGGCTGGACGCTTTGGGCGTGAGGAGCTGCAAGCACTATCCCATCGCCGGGTATCCCTCCGACGTGGCCCACATCGTGTCCGACGACGGACTGGGCAAGAACGAGTACATCGAGACGTCGCGGCCCATCGTGGTGGTCACAGCACCCGGACCGGGCAGCGGCAAGATGGCCACCTGCCTGAGCCAGCTGTATCACGACCACCGCCGGGGCATCTCCGCCGGGTACGCCAAGTACGAGACGTTCCCCATCTGGAATCTGCCCCTGAAGCACCCTGTGAACCTGGCCTACGAGGCCGCCACCGCCGATTTGAACGACGTGAACATGATCGACCCGTTCCACCTGGAGGCCTATGGCGAGACCACGGTGAACTACAACCGGGACGTGGAGATATTCCCGGTGCTGGCGGCCATGTTCCGCAAGATCCAGGGCGAGTGCCCTTACAAGTCCCCCACGGACATGGGCGTAAACATGGCGGGCTTCGCCATCGTGGATGACGAGGCGTGCTGCCAGGCCAGCCGCATGGAGATCCTGCGGCGGTACTACGCCGGGTGCGTGGAGCGGCTGAAGGGCCAGGCCGACGAGTGCGTGGTGCGGAAGCTGGAGCTGGTGATGCAGCAGGCCGGCGTCACGCCGGACATCTGCCCCGCCGTGGCGGCTTCCCTGGCCAAGGCCGAGGCCACCGGCAAGCCCGCCGGAGCGATGGTGCTGCCGGACGGCAGTGTGGTCACCGGCAAGACCTCCGCCCTGCTGGGCGCGTCCGCGGCGCTGCTGCTGAATGCGCTGAAAAAGCTGGCGGGCATCGACCACAAGCTGGAGCTGATCCCCGCCTCCGTCATCGAGCCTATTAGCACTCTCAAGACCGAGAGTTTGGGCCACCGCAACCCCCGGCTGCACTCCGACGAGGTGCTCATCGCGCTGGCTATCTCCGGGCTGACCAACCCGCTGGCGGCCATGGTGCAGGCACAGCTGAAGAACCTGCGGGGCTGCGACGCCCACTTCTCCGTTGTCATTTCGGAGGAGGATGCCAAGCTCTATAAGCGGCTGGGCATCAACGTGAGCTGCGAGCCGCGCTATGAGGTAAAATCCCTGTATCATAAGTGAAAACACACCTGTGACCGCGCCGGGCGCGGTCACAGTTTTCTGAAAGGAGACGCATTCTCATGCCTACTATTGCCGAGCTGCTGGCCCGGGAGCTGGACAAGCCCCTGCGCCATGTGGAAAATGTCATCGCCCTGCTGGACGAGGGCAACACCATCCCGTTCATCGCCCGCTACCGCAAGGAGCTTCACGGCGGAATGGACGACACCGCCCTGCGGAAGCTGGAGGACCGGCTGCGCTATCTGCGTAATTTAGCCAAGCGCCGGGAGGAGGTGCTGGCCGCCATCGACGGGCAGGGCAAGCTCACGGAGGAGTTGACCGCCGCCATTGAGAACGCCGCCACGCTGGCGGAGGTGGAGGATCTGTACCGGCCCTATAAACAGAAGCGGCGCACCCGGGCCACGGCGGCGCGAGAGAAAGGGCTTGCGCCGCTGGCGGAGCGGCTGCTGGCGCAGAGGGCAGACTGCCCCGACCCGGCGGAGGCCGCCGCGGACTACATCGACCCGGAGAAGGGCGTGGAGACGATAGCGGACGCATTGCAGGGGGCGAACGACATCATCGCGGAGGTCATCTCCGACGACGCGGCCATCCGCAAGACGCTGCGGGGGCTGCTGATGCGGCAGGGTCGGCTGAAAAGCGTGGCCGCCAGCGAGGAGGACAGCGTGTACCGGCTGTACTACGACTTTGAGCAGGTACTGCCCAGGCTGGCGGGACATCAGGTGCTGGCCATCGACCGGGGCGAGAAGGAGGGGTATCTCTCCGTCACGGTGCTGCTGGAGCGGGACGCGGCGCTGCCCGCGCTGCGGCGGGCGGTGGTAAAGCCCGGCTCGCGGGCCATGGATTTCATCAAGGCGGCCTGTGAGGATGCCTACGACCGGCTGATCTATCCATCCCTGGAGCGGGAGGCCCGCAGTGCCCTCACCGACAGCGCCTGCGAGGGGGCGATCGGCCAGTTCGCGCTGAATTTGAAGCCGCTGCTGCTCCAGCCGCCGGTGAAGGGACACGTGACCATGGGCCTCGACCCCGGCTACGCCCACGGCTGCAAGGTGGCGGTGGTGGACGGCACGGGCAAGGTGCTGGACACCACGGTGGTATATCCCACCTACGGCGAGCGGCAGAAGAAGGAGGCCATCACCAGGCTGACGGCGCTGTGCAAAAAGCACGGCGTGACCCACATCGCCATCGGCAACGGTACGGCCAGCCGGGAGACGGAGCAGATGACGGTGGAGCTGCTGCGGGGACTGCCCGGCGTCAGCTACATGATCGTCAACGAGGCCGGGGCGTCGGTCTATTCCGCAGGGAAGCTGGCGGCGGAGGAGTTCCCGGACTACGATGTGAACCTGCGCAGCGCCATCTCCATCGCGCGGCGCCTGCAGGACCCCCTGGCGGAGCTGGTGAAGATCGACCCCAAGTCCATCGGCGTGGGGCAGTACCAGCACGATATGCCCCAAAAGCGGCTGGACGAGGCGCTGACCGGCGTGGTGGAGGACTGTGTCAACGCCGTGGGCGTGGACGTGAACACCGCCTCCGCCAGCCTGCTGACCTATGTGGCCGGGCTGAACGCCGCCACCGCGAAGAACATCGTGGCCTACCGGGAGAGCAACGGCGTGTTTCCCGACCGCAAAAAGCTGCTGAAGGTGCCCAAGCTCGGGCCGAAGGCCTTTGAGCAGTGCGCCGGCTTCCTCCGCGTGCCGGAGAGCAAAAACGTGCTGGACAACACCGGCGTACATCCGGAGAGCTACCGGGCCGCCGAGGGGCTGCTGGCCCTGTGCGGCTACACCGACGACGACGTGCGCCGGGGGGCGGTGGCCCAGCTGATGCAGAAGGTGCAGGCTATGGGTGAGGCGCAGGTGGCGGAGAAGCTGGTGGTGGGCGTGCCCACCCTGCGGGATGTGGTGAAGGAGCTGGTGAAGCCGGGCCGCGACCTGCGGGACGACCTGCCCGCACCCATCCTCCGCACGGACGTGCTGGACATGAAGGACCTGAAGCCGGGGATGGTGCTCACCGGCACGGTGCGAAACGTCATCGATTTCGGCGTGTTTGTGGACATCGGTGTCCATCAGGACGGTCTGGTGCATATCTCCCAGGTGTGCAATCGGTTCATCAAGCACCCCTCCGAGGTGGTGTCCGTGGGGGACATCGTGAAGGTGATGGTGCTGGACGTGGATGAGAAGAAAAAGCGCATCAGCCTGTCCATGAAGCAGGCAAAGGAATAAAGAGCAAAAGAGGACCGCCGGATGGCGGTTCTCTTTTGCTCTTTATTCCGCGGGGAAGCCCGGCTTCATGCGGAAGGTGTACGTCCCCTCGGCGCAGGTCGTGCCCTCGCCGTCGGTGACCCAGGCCCGCATGACGGTGATGCTGCGGCCCATGCGGATGGCCTGGGCGTGGGAATAGAGCTTTCCGCCCCGGGCCGGGGCGAAAAAGCGCACCTCGCAGTCCACGGTGCGGCACATACTGCCCCGGGAGCAGGCGGCCGCGCCGGCCACCTGGTCCATCATGGTGCAGTAGACGCCGCCATGGGGGATGCCCAGCGGGTTCAGGTGGCTGTCCGTCAGGCCGGCCTCGCCCTCGGCGCACCCGTCGCCGATGGAGGTGACGCGAAGGCCGTTGACGGCGGTAAACGTGCCGGGCCTGTTGGCCCGCCGCACGAGCATTTCATAGATCTCGTTCTGTTCCTGTGGGGTCATGTGGTCGTCTCCTCTGCGGTGCTGTCGGCAAGGGGGATCATCTCTCCCAGCACCACGTAGCGGTAGTTGGCCGCCTCGTAGGAGCAGGTGCAAAGCGTCATGATCTGGCCGGAGGGCACGCCCTTGCCGGAGTAAAAGGTGGATTCGCTGATAAAGCGCTGGAGCTGGGAGGTGCTGAGGCTGGTGCTGAACACCTCGTGTTCGCCGGGCACGATGATGCCGGCGAACAGGTCCACCCGGTAGTTGCCGTTGTTGGTGTAGACATAGTAATAGGGGTGTGCGTCATAGTACCACTGCTGCTTGTAGTTGGAGATGGAGGCGAACATCGAGCCGTCGGCCATGTGGTGGCCGTAGAGCACGTTGTTCTGCCCGGAGAAGTCGCTGGGCACGCGGGCGTCCAGAAAGATCGTGCCGTACTCGCTGTAATTCCCGTACAGGTCGTGGTGCAGGTAATACTCGTTGTTGCCGTCGTAGGCGATGGGATAGCTGATGGGCGTGCCGGGGCTGTAGACGTAGCCGATGATGTCGTTATAGTGGGACTGCCACCAGGCCAGGTCGATGCCCACCGGGCCGTTGAGCCGGTCCAGCTCCCGCCGTATCTCCTGGTGCAGGTCCTCCAGCGACGCGCTGTCCGGAAGGACGGACGTGGTCACGGCGTCCGCCGCGGCGGCCAGCCGGTGTACGGCGGCGGGAACAACGGTGGGCGAGGCGGTGCGGGGCTGGGGCGCGGCGGCAACGGCGGGCAGGTACAGCAGCGCGCCGGCGGCCAGGGCCGCCAGAGCGGCGATGATGCGGTTCTTCATACAGGGTTCTCCCTCTCTGTCTCTATTTGGAAAACACAACTGAGCTATTATACTTGCATATATGGCCCAGCGTCAAGGTGCTGCGCGAAAAAAGCGGCGCTTCGGGGTGTCAGGCCGAGACGGTACGTGCTGCAGACATATAGCGATATGTCGATATATTATCCAGCAAATGCGCGGAAATATCCTTATACAAAATATAGAAAAGGGCCTTGTTCGGCCGCTAAGAACGTGTAAAGGATTGTAAATTATCCGATAAGAACTCGAAAAATCAGGCCAAAATTGGGGAAAAGGGAGAAAATTAGGTTCATAATTTGTTCAAAATTACCTGCCCCTCAGATTGCTGAAATGTTGACAATCTGTTAATAACACGTTAGGATGATGTCACCAATTTGTGAGGAGGTAAATCACACACTATGGAAAAGAAAAGTACAAAGATCGCGTATGGCGTAGCCCTGGCGGT
>USGS01000082.1 GCA_900554275.1 uncultured Eubacteriales bacterium | reverse complement strand
GGCGGGACCGGAGCTGCTCCAAGAGTGCCGGACGCTGGGCGGTTGCCGAACCGGCGAGGCCAAGATCACCGGCGCGTACCGCCTGCCGTGCCGCTACACCATCCACACCGTGGGCCCTGTGTGGAACGGCGGTAAGTACGGCGAACGGGAACAACTCGCCTCCTGCTATCGCACCAGCCTTGCGCTGGCGAAGGAGCACGGCTGTGAGACGGTGGCATTTCCGCTGATCTCCTCCGGCATCTTCGGTTACCCCAAGGATCAGGCGCTCCGGGTGGCGGTGGACACCATCAGCGAATTCCTCGCAGAGAACGACATGACGGTGTACATCGTCATTTTCGACCGCGCGGCGTACCAGATCGGCAATAAGCTTTTCGCGGACATCGCCGCCTACATCGACGACCACTATGTGGATGCCCACACCGACTCCCGCCGGGAGCGGATGCGCCGGATGGGCGTCGTTGAAAGCCGGATGCTGACCGCCTGCGAGGACGCGCCCATGGCGACCTCCGGGCTGGACGAGGCGCTTGCGCATTTGGACACCGGATTTTCAGAGACGCTGTTGAAGCTCATCGACCGCAGCGGCAAAAAGGACGCCGAGGTTTACAAAAAGGCCAATGTAGACCGCAAGCTGTTCTCGAAGATCCGCAACAACCCGGACTACAAGCCTTCCAAGCCCACGGCGGTGGCCTTCGCCATCGCGCTGGAGCTGAGCCTGCCGGAGACCCGCGACCTCATCACACGCGCGGGCTACGCTCTCAGCGCCAGCAGCAAGTTCGACGTCATTATTGAGTATTTCATCAGGCAGAAGAAGTACGACATCTTCGAGATTAACGAGGCGCTGTTCGCCTTTGACCAGAGCTTGCTGGGAGCGTGAGGAATGAAAATTATACTCAGCCGAAAAGGTTTTGACTCTGCGAATGGCGGCATCGTCAGTCCCATTTTTGAAGATGGTACAATGGTTTCGTTTCCCATTCCCAGCGATGATGAGGATACATATGATTCTCTTTACTACAATGGGATTCCATACTCCAAGATTTTACATGATTTGAGGTATAAGGGTGGGAACCACTGCCATGTCGACCCGGATTTGGATTTGGGTCGGCGTGCAAAGGAAATTGACGGCTGGTTTCCAGCGTTCGGTCAGCGGGATGCCGCGGCTTCTTACCTAAAGAATCTGGGTGTTGCGCCGGGAGATATTTTCCTGTTTTTTGGAAATTTCCACTTTGTTGAGTGCAAAAACGGGGAATACAAGTATTCGCGGGAGTCCGGTGATTTTTACCGTGAAAAAGATATTCAGGTGATTTGGGGCTACCTACAGGTGGGGGAAATCCTTTCTGCGCCCGAAAAGCAAAAAGAAGCGTGGTGGCACCCCCATTCAACCGATGAGCGGACAAGCGGCACAGCGAATGTTATATTCCAAGCATCTGAGAGGCTTTCTCTGGATATCACCAAGCCCGGAGCGAGTTTGCTGCCCTTTGACAAAAAGCGCGTACTGACGCTGGAGGGCGCAACAAAAGCGACTTGGGCGATGAATGAAGTGTACGATACACAGCACATATACGGAAAGAGAAAGAACGGCGCAAAGGATCCAATAAAGGGATTATACTACGCGGGCATTTGGCAGGAGCTTGGGCTGATGGAATCGGATGCCTGCACGGAGTGGGCAAAAAATATACTTTTATAACGAAGGAGCGTAACACCATGACGTTTATTTGCTACCCCAAATGCACCACCTGCCAGAAAGCGCAGAAGTGGCTGGACGAGAACGGCATTTCCTATACATTCCGGGACATCAAGACGCAGAACCCCACTTATGAGGAGCTGTCTGCGTGGCATCGGCGCAGCGGTCTGCCGCTCAAGAAATTCTTCAACACCAGCGGTCTCCTCTATAAGTCCATGGCGCTGAAGGATAAGCTCCTCACCATGAGCGAGGACGAGATGCTGAAGCTCCTTGCAGCAGACGGGATGCTGGTCAAGCGTCCGCTGCTGGTGAGCAATGACTTCGTGCTGGTCGGCTTCAAAGAAGCCGAGTGGGAGAGCTGCCTGAAAACCCAATAAATGTCGCCCCACAGGCGACCAAACCCTCCTTCGGATGCGCTACAATGTGAGCACAGACAAACGAAGGAGGGCTTTTTTATGACGGAATTGGTTTTTATTTTGGATCGCAGCGGTTCTATGTCGGGACTGGAGGCGGACACCATCGGCGGCTTCAACTCCATGATCGAAAAGCAGAAGCGGGAAGCGGGGGAGGTGCTGGTCTCCACGGTGCTTTTCGCCAATGACAGCACGGTTATCCACGACCGCCTGCCGCTGAGCGAGGTGCCGCCTCTGACGGAGAAGGAGTATTTTACCCGCGGCTGCACGGCGCTGCTGGATGCCGTGGGCGGCGCCATCCACCACATCGGCAACATCCACAAGTACGCCCGCCGGGAGGACGTGCCGGAGAAGACGATGTTCATCATCACCACCGACGGCTACGAAAACGCCAGCCGCCGCTACGATTACGAGCGTGTGCGCCGCATGATTGAACGGCAGAAGGAGAGATACGGCTGGGAGTTTTTGTTCCTCGGCGCAAACATCGACGCGGCCAAGGAGGCGGCGCGCTTCGGCATCGGTGCGGACCGCTCGGTGAACTACAAGTGCGACGAGGAGGGCACGGCGCTGAACTATGAGGTCATCAGCGAGGCGGTGTGCAGTGTCCGCGCCGCCCGGCCGCTTAGCGCCGACTGGAAACGCCGCATCGACGAGGACGTGCAGAAAAGAGGGAGGTAAGCGTATGTACGGAGCGATTTCGGGCGACATCGTGGGCAGCCCCTACGAGTTCGACTGCAACAACTATAAGGCGAAGGATTTTCCGCTGTTCAGCCGCCGTTCCGACTTCACCGACGACACGGTGATGACGCTGGCGGTGGCGAAGGTGCTGCTCAACACCCGTGGGCAAGACGATACCGCCATCAAAGCGGCACTGGTGCGGGAGATGCAGCAGCTGGGCCGCACCTACCCTGAGCGGCTATGGCACCCATTTTGGCGGCTGGCTCTATGAGGATGACCCGCAGCCCTACCAAAGCTACGGCAACGGCAGTGCCATGCGGGTGTCTCCCGCCGCATGGCTGGCGAAGGACATGGCAGAATCGCTGCATCTGGCGCGGCTCACCGCCCAGGTGACCCACGACCATCCGGAGGGCATCAAGGGCGCACAGGCCACCGCCGCGGCCATCTTTCTCGCCCGCACAGGTCACGACAAAGCGGAAATCAAAGCGTATGCGGAGCGCGAATTCGGCTACGACCTCAGCCGCACCTGCGATGAGATTCGCCCCACCTATCACCATGTGGAGAGCTGTCAGGAAACCTTACCGCAGGCTATTATTGCATTTCTGGAAAGCACAGATTTTGAAGACGCGCTGCGCACGGCGGTGTCCCTCGGCGGCGACAGCGACACTCTCGCCGCCATCACCGGCAGCATCGCCGAGGCGTTCTACGGCGTGCCGGAGGAACTGCGGCAAGAGTGCCGCAAACGTCTGACACCGGAGCTGGCGGAGATTTTGCGCCGGTGGGAAAGCGCGTGGCACACGGCGCTTTCCACCGTCAACGCGGTCCACCTCATTGTTGACCGGGAAAACGGACGGAAGTATGTTGGCTCCGCTTATGGCAAGGGAGGCTTATCGGGGCGCTGGATGCACTGTATTTCTTGGACTATCTAAGTAATCCTGATAATCGGAGCTAAACGGTCTATACAAAATCGTTTAGGTCACGGTTTCTGGGAGCGAGGGGGAATAATCATCTTCCGCGCCCCTGCTGTGATACAGCGGGGGCGCGTGCTTTTTCTCTCCGCTTCGTAGGTAGCCAACGGAGCGCACTCCCGCTACGCTGCGCCCTTGCTGTTATTTGTTCACAAAAAGTTTGCATTGTCTGTCTCCCCCCATATTGAAAAGATGCTCATTTATGATATGATTATTATGCGGATAGAATATCTATCCGACAAACTGTGATTGGAGGTAATACGCCATGTTACTTGCTAAGAAAATGCGGAGTATCGCTGCTGTGATCGCCTTGATTGGCCTTATCTGTGTTTTTTCCGCCTGCTCCAACGATGCAATGCCGCAGAGGCTGTCGGAGTTGGATGAAGCCACACTGCTTCAGCGCCTTTCCGATCACGAAATCGTGATTCCCGCTGGTCTTGAAATATCTGCAATTCGTGACGCGATCGCCGATCTTGAGGATGACCCGGACAGACCCGCACCGGTAGTTAACTGGTCAGTGTTCCCGGATTTTTATGAAGAATTGAGAAGTTTTGTCAAAGAGCATAATGCCTCGAGCCAATGATGTCATGTGCGATGCATCTTTGCCAGTGCAGCCTTGACGGATTGTTCCGCCGACACCTGCACAAATGAAAAAGACGGCCAAGGCCGTCTTTTTTCATTTGTATCCTACTCCTTGCGGAAACGGCGCTCCCACGTCTCCTCCGCCTCCCGCAGGTGATCAGCCAGCGGGCTGTCGGAACGGAACGGAAACAGGAAGTGTATCTTCTCCCGCCGTTCGTCCTGCTTCTGCCGGATATGGGATTTCAGAGCCTCGAAGCGGACCACCACCTCGTGCTCGTCGGCGAACTTCCGGATGCGGGACAGCAGCTTGGCGGAATACACCAGGTCAATGGTGAACACACCGAAGAAATACCCGATGACAAACGAAAACGCCAGGTTGCGGGACAGCCAGTCCAGCGCATTCAGGATATAGGGATGGATGCAGAAATAGTACACGGCGCTGACCACCGCCCACAGCGCGGAGAAAGCCGGACAGATCAAGCCCTGGATGTTGCCCCACTGTTTGCTGTAGTCCCACAGGCGGACCTTCATGAACTTCAGGCTGACGATACCAGCGATGTACTCAATAGCCGTCATGCTCACAGCCATGCCCGCAAATAGCAGCAGCTTCTCCCCCGCCGTGTCCACACCGTTCTTCTCGCCCACCGCCGCCAGCACAAACAGAATACACAGACCGAAGCCGTACAGCGGCACATACGGCCCTACGCAGAAGCCCGGGTTGATCCACTTCCGCTCCGGGTTCGCCCCGGACAGAAAGCGCCGGTACAGCAGCTCCGCCACCCAGCCCAGCGTTGAGCCGATAAAAAACAAATACGCCAGTGTCAAAAACAAATTCATCTCAGTCCATCATCCTTTCTGCCGCAGGAAGCAGTACCAAGCGATCCAGCCCACCAACAGGCCGCCGGCGATGTTGCCCAGCGTCACCGGCAGCATATTGCCCAGGAAATAGCGTCCCCAGGTCAGCGCGGCCACATCCACGCCTGCACTCTGCGCCGCCGCTGTATAGGCGGCCTGGTTCTTTCCGAATAGCGCCAGTGCGCAGTAGGTCATGTCCGCGATGGAGTGGCTGAACCCGGCCACCACAAAAAACATCACCGGTGCCCACGCGCCCAGCATCCGGCCCACCACGTCCTTAGCGGACAAGCTCACCAGCACCGCCACGGTGACAAGGATGTTGCACAGCACACCCATGAAAAAGGCGTTCTCAAAGGGCATGGACATCTTCCCCGCCGCCAGCTTCATGACGTAGGCGGCCAAAGCGCCTTCCCCGGCATCCATCCAGCCGAACCTGGTGCAGATCCAGCTCAGAACGACCGCGCCCAGAAAATTTCCTGTGTATACGATGCCCCAGTTGCGGAGCATCGCCCCCAGCGTCACCCGCTTGTCCAGCAGGCTGATGACGATCAGCGTATTCCCCGTAAACAGCTCCGCTCCCGTCAGCACCACGATCCCCAGCCCGAAAGCAAACAAAACCCCGGACACGATGCGGACCACGCTGGCCGAAGCCAGCGTATACGTGGCCATGCCGGTCACGCACACAGGAAACCCGATCAGCGCCCCGGCGGCCATGCCCAACAGCAGCAGCTTCACCGCCGCGTATTGGGTCTTGACCACGCCTGCAGCCGCATAGTTGGCCGCCGTCTCGGCAGGTGTAAACAAATTCATAGGCCGCCCTCCCCTGTCAGGTATTCCGCCGCCCGGACGGTATGCGCCATCAGCACCGCTGACGTTACCGCGCCCACGCCGCCGGGCACGGGCGTAATGGCCTCCACGATTTGAGATACATCGTCGAACACCGCGTCGCCGCACAGCGACACGCCGTTCCAGTTGGTAGACACGTCCACCACCACCTGCCCAGGCCGGACATGGGCCGCCGTCAGGCTGCCCGCCGCACCGGCGGCGGTGATGATAATGTCCGCCTCCCGTGTCACGGCGGCCACATCCTTCGTTCCCGTGTGGCACACGGTC
>USGS01000081.1 GCA_900554275.1 uncultured Eubacteriales bacterium | reverse complement strand
TTTAATTTACAAGGTACACGTCCCATAACCGCGGAACAGTCATTATCCTACCATATGCCTTCCATCTTGTCAAGTTATTTTTTTACCTTTTCTCGACAGATTTTTTACATACGAGGCTGACCTTTCCGCAAGAACAGCTTGCCTAATATAGCATAACCAGTCATATTTTGTCAACCCCCAACTTTAATTTTTCTTGAAATTATTTTGATAATCTTGACAGGGGTGCTACTATTATCTTATATGCTCTCTTATAAAAAAGCGTAGGATCTTGAATTCACTCACGGAGGTCGTGATATGCAAGCCTTTTTCACCGGTCTGCTGGCCGCGGCGATCCCCATCCTGCTGAGTCTGGGACGCATCGTCATGGCGGCGCTGGCCATCTGGATCGTTATCCGGTGTACCCGCTCCCTGTTCGAGCCGCAGGAGCAGGAGCATTGGGGCGTCATGACACTGGCCAACGGCGCAAGATACGATCTGTGCCACTGGGAGAATGTGATCGGGCGGGCCAAGAACGCTGACGTGCGGGTCAACTTCCCCTCCGTCTCCCGCAGCCACGCGGCGGTGTGCCGGGATGACGGCGGGGATTGGACGCTCTACCCCTTACAGAGCCGCAACGGTATTCTGCTGAACGGGCAGCGGGTGGACGGCCCTGTGCCGCTGGAGCGCGGCGACGTGATCGCCGTAGGCGGCGTGGAGCTGTACTTCTTCCCCGCCGGGACGCAGGATGAGGCGGCGCTGGCGGAACAGCGGGCCAAGGCCGGCCGGGCTGTATCCGCAGCCGCCACGCTGTGGCTGCTCACCGGGTTTCAGGGGCTTGCGCTCGTGCAGCTGCTGCCGTCCTTTACGGCAGAGAATTATCTGCCCATTTTAGTGGGCTTTGGCGGTCTATGCGCCGCTATGTGGCTGCTGTACGCCGTATACCGGCTGTGGAAACGCACGGCCTATGAGCTGGAGACGCTGTCCTTTCTGCTGACCACCATCGGCTTCGCCATTGCCGCCGCGTATGCACCCTCCACATTATATAAGGAATTGGCCGCCGTGGTGCTGGGCCTGGTCATTTTTCTCATGCTCAGCGTGGCGCTGCGCAGCCTGCCGCTGGCGGTACGGCTGCGCTGGCCCGCCGCCATCGCCGGGGGAGGGCTGCTGGTGTTCACGCTGCTGCTGGGCCAGCGCATTTTCGGCGCGAAGAACTGGATCGCCATCGGACCGCTGACGGTGCAGCCCTCGGAGCTGGTGAAGCTGGTGTTCGTGCTGGTGGGCGCGGCCACGCTGGACAGGCTTTTCGCCCGGCGGAATCTGATCTTCACAGCGCTGTTCTCCGCCTTCTGTGTGGGCTGTCTGGCCCTGATGAGCGACTTCGGCACGGCGCTTGTGTTCTTTGTGGCATTCCTGTGCATCGCCTTTCTCCGCACCGGCGACCTTCCCTCGGTGGTGATGCTCACCGCGGCGGCAGGCATCGCCGGAGGCATCGTGCTGCACTTCAAGCCCTACATCGCCGACCGCTTCTCCGTATGGCGGCACGCATGGGAGTTTACCCAGACCACCGGCTATCAGCAGAGCCGCACCATGTCGGCCATCGCGTCCGGCGGGCTGTTCGGCACAGGGCCGCAGGACGGCTGGCTGAAGCACCTGGGCGCAGCCAACACAGACCTGGTGTTCGGCGTGGTGGGCGAGGAATTCGGGCTGCTGCCGGCCCTGTGTATGGCGTCTGTGCCGGTGCTCTTGGTGGTGTTCACCGTGCGGGCCGCCGCCAACGCCCGATCCGCGTTCTACACCATCGCCTCCAGTGCGGCGGCGGCCATGCTTATCACCCAGACGCTGCTGAACGTGCTGGGCTCGGTGGATCTGCTGCCGCTGACCGGCGTGACGTTCCCCTTCGTATCCATGGGCGGCAGCAGCATGCTGGCCTGCTGGGGTCTGCTGGCCTATCTGAAGGCCGCCGACACGCGGCGCAACGCCAGCTTCACCCTGCGGCTGCCAAAACGGAACACCGGGACGGCGGATGAGGCAGCCCCGGAGGATGGTGCGGCGGACGAGTCCCAGGCGGAAGCCTCTCCTCTGCCGGAGCAGACGGCGGAGCACGCGCCTACGTTCTTCGACAACATTGAGGGGCTGAATGTGGACGACATCTTCGGGAAGGAGGACCACCGATCATGAAACAGGTAAGGCAGCGGACGCTGCTGCTGTTGCTGCTGACGGCAGGCTTTGTGGCCGGCGTCGTCCTGTTCTGTGTGCTCTACGCCACCAAGGGCGGACAGTGGGCCGCGTTCTCCGCCAACGACCATGTATACAAGGACGGACGGCTGGCTGTGGGGCAGATTCTGGACCGGAACGGCGTGACACTGTACGACGGCACTACGGGAGACTACGCAGAGGAGCGGAGCGTGCGCAAGGCCACGCTCCACGCCGTGGGTGACAGATGGGACAACATCGCCACCTCCGCCAAGGCTGCCTTTGACGGCCATTTAGTGGGGTTCAACGTGCTGACCGGCACGACCACCGGCGGCAGCCATCTCTATCTGACCATCGACAGTGAGCTGAACCGGCAGGCATGGGATCTGCTGGATGGGCGCAAGGGCGCGGTGGGCATTTACAACTACAAGACCGGCGAGGTGCTGTGCATGGTGTCCACGCCCACCTTTGACCCGGCCGATCCACCCACTATACAGGATGGGGACAGCCGGTACGACGGTGTCTATATCAACCGGCTGCTGTCAGCCACGTTCACCCCCGGCTCTGTGTTCAAGGTGGTGACCACGGCGACGGTGATCGAGACGCTGCCGGACTGGGAGAGCCGGACGTTCCACTGTGACGGGCGGTACGAGCTGGGGGACTTCACCATCACCTGCCCCTACGCCCACGGAGACATGACGCTGCGGGACGCCTTTGCCAAGTCCTGCAACTGCGCCTATGCGCAGCTGTCGGTGGAGCTGGGTGGCGGGACGCTGGAGCGGTACGCCAAAAAGGCGGGGCTGCTGGACAGCATCTCCGTGTCCGGGCTGCGCACAGCCCAGGGCAGCTTTACCGCGGCGGAGGACCAGGGGCTTTTGGGCTGGTCCGGCGTGGGCCAGCACGAGGATCTGGTGTGTCCCTCCAATCTGATGACGCTGATGGGCGCTGTCGCCAACGGCGGCAGGCCGGTGCTGCCCCACCTCATATATAAGGAGACAGACCTGGCGGGGCTGACGCTGTACCGGGACAACACGGGCCACGGCAGCCGTACCTTCTCCCGCGCCACCTGCGAGACGCTGAAGGAGATGATGGCCAACAACGTGGCCGTGACCTACGGGCAGGAGAACTTCGGGGAGCTGAAGCTCTGCGCCAAGTCCGGCACCGCGGAGGTAGGAGACGCATCCCCTCACGCCTGGTTCGCCGGGTTTCTGGACGACGCGGACCATCCGCTGGCCTTTGTGGTGTTCGTGGAGAACGGCGGCGGCGGCGCGTCCGCGGCCGGGCCGATCGCTTCCGCTCTATTGCAGGCGGCCACGGCGGAAAAGGCGGAGGAAAACTCTTGACAACCGCCTGACGGCGTGCTATGATGTGGCCACAATCCAAGGGGTGCTGGCGCAAGCCGGCTGAGATGAGACGTATCGCCGTCCGGTCCCTCGAACCTGATCCGGGTAATGCCGGCGTAGGAATGCGATCATATCAATTTTCAGATTTCCGCATTGCGACGCCTGCGTGGCTCGCCATGCGGGAATTTCTTTTTGGAGGTAAACACAAATGAACAATCACATGAAGCTCCGCGCCCTGTGCGAGGGCGCTGTGCTGGTGGCCATCGCCCAAGTGCTCAGCTATCTGAAGCTGTGGGAGATGCCCTGGGGCGGCAGCGTGGTGCTGTCTATGGTGCCCCTGGTGCTGTACGCGGTGCGCTGGGGTCTGGGCGCGGGCCTGCTCAGCGGTTTCGTGTTCGGCGTTCTGCAGTTCATGTTCGACGGCGGCTTCGCCATTGGCTGGCAGTCCATCATCGGCGACTATCTGCTGGCCTTTACGGTGCTTGGTCTGGCCGGCTTGGTGGCACGGCGCAGGAGCGGCGTGTTCACCGGTACGCTCATCGCCGGTTTTGCCCGTTTTCTGGTACACTACGTGGTAGGCGCTACCATTTGGAAGGAATATATGCCCGAGACGTTCTTCGGCCTGACGATGCGCAGCCCCTGGTTCTATTCCCTGCTGTATAATCTGGCGTATATGCTGCCCAACATCGCTATCACGCTGGTGGTGTTCGCCATCGCCTATAAGCCGCTGAACAAATATCTGACTGCCGCTGATATCTTTCCTTCCTCTGCTGCGGCCCAGCCGAAGAGCGATCCCAATTCTCCCAAATGGGATCCCGAGCGCTGACCCCCCTCTCGTCAGTACGACGGCGGTCGCAGCAAAGCCCGGCGCGAAAGCGCCGGGCTTCTTCCTTTTCAGGACAACCTTTCTTCAAAAAAAAGGAAAGCACGGCAAAGCCGTGCTTTCCTTTTGGCAGCGGGAGAAGGATTCGAACCCTCACATACGGAGTCAGAGTCCGCTGTGCTACCTTTACACAATCCCGCTGTGTCCTGACGAACAAAAACTATTATACAGGTTTTCCGAGGTTTGTCAACAGTTTTTTCGCGGGAACGTGGCTTTTATTTTCCCAGGCACTGACGGAGGCGCTGCCACAGCTCAACGGCGCGGAAGCGGAGGATATAGCCCTCCTCTTCCCTGATGAGCTTTACGTCGTTGCCGTCCAGGCCGGCGTCGATGGCCACCCGCTCCATGTCAGTGCAGGCAGTTGTGCAGAGGGGCGGATAGACCACGCACCACCAATTACGGCCTGCGCCTGCGCCGATGATCACCCGCAGCGCCGGGTAACGGCCCGCAGGCAGGGCGAAGCCGTCGTACTCCTTCAGCGGGAACTCCGTCTCCGCCAGCTCGGCGCGGACGGGATATGCGCCGCCGCAGGCCGCTGAGGCGGTCTGCTCCAGTGCGGGCAGCGCGTCCTCCAGACGTGACCAGGCGTCGGTCATGTCGGCGGACTGGGTGAGAAGCTCCGTGGCACGGGCCAGCACGGCGTCCCGTACCTGGAGCTTCAGGGCCTGGTCCGCGTCGCTGTCGGAGTTGGCGATGACGTGGAGGCGGATCATCTTGCGGCTCAGGGTCTCCTGCCGGTGGAGGGAAGCCGCTCCCCAGAGCAGGGTGGCAACCAGCGCCAGAAGGAGCGCGATCTCCAGCTTTTTCCACATGTATGTACGCATAAAAACACCGTCCTTGCAGAATTAGCTGCATTGTGGACGGTGTTTTCGGTTTTTATACAGGCCGGGCCAAAAATATTTCCGGCCAGGCGGGGCGGAGGGCTTCGACGGCGGCGCGGGCGGCTGTCTCTGTATCAAACAGCCCGAACACGGCGCTGCCGCTGCCGCTGAGCAGCGACGCCAGCGCGCCGTAGGCGGCGAGCTGGGCCTTGATGTCCCACACGGCGCTGCCGGCGGGAATGGCGGCCTCAAAGCGATTGAACAGGCCGGAGGCCAATGCGGGCAGGCCGCCTTGCAGCGGCGGGAGAGGCGGTGTGCAGGCCGGGGGCAGCTCGTCCAGGCGGCGGTACATGGACGGTGTGGAGAAGCTCTCCGTGGGCTTGACGATGACGAACCAGCCGTCGGTCAGGGGCGGCAGAGGCGACAGCACCTCTCCCCTGCCGGTGGCCAGCTGTGTGCCGCCGCGGATGAAGAAGGGCACGTCGCTGCCCAGGGCGGCGGCCATGGTCTCCAGTTCGGTATCGGGCAGAGCGGGAGCGTACAGCTTCCGCAGGGCCAGCAGCGCCGAGGCGGCGTCGCTGCTGCCGCCGCCCAGGCCCGCCTGGGAAGGGATACGCTTTTCCAGCGTCAGGGCCGCGCCGCCGGCGATCCCTGTCTCCCGGAAGAACAGCGCCGCGGCGCGGTGTGCCAGGTTCTCCTCCCCCGACGGAAGCGCGGGATCGCTGCACGTCAGGGTGATGCCCTCCCGGGTCTGCTCCGCCGTCAGCGTATCGCACAGGCTGACCCGCTGCATGACGGATACGACCTCATGATAGCCGTCCAGGCGCTTCTCCCCCACCGCCAGCGTTAAATTGACCTTGGCATAAGCCTTTTCCACACATTTCATGGCGGTGTCCTCTCAAAAAAGAATAAGGTCGCGGCAAAGCCGCGACCTTATTGTAGCACAGTTCCTGCAAAAACGCCAGTGGTTTACTTGACGATCCTGCGGGCCTCGATGTAATAGCGCTTGTCCTGGGCGTGGCCCATGGAGAAGGTCTTGCGGGGCAGCACGCCGTCGGCCATGACGGTCTTGAACAGCTGCTCCTT
>USGS01000080.1 GCA_900554275.1 uncultured Eubacteriales bacterium | reverse complement strand
AATCGCGCTCACCTTCGACTGTGCATGGGAAAACAGCGATACGACCGAGCTGCTCGCGCTTCTGTCAGAATACAATGCAAAGGCTACCTTCTTTACAACCGGAGATTGGTGCCGCCGCTATCCGGAGGATGTAAAGCGGATCTTCGGCGCGGGTCACGCCGTCGAAAATCACTCCGACCAGCATCCGCATGTAGCTTCCATTGATGCGCAAAAGCTTGAAGCCGATACACGGGCATGCAGCGAGATGATTACCTCGCTGACCGGCGCTGCGCCGCGCTACTACCGCGCTCCCTACGGGGAGTATTCCGACGCTATGCTTGCCGTTGTGGAAGATACGGTCGGGCTGCAAACCATCCAGTGGGATGTGGACTCCCTGGACTGGAAGGACTACGACGCAGAGACCATCTGCAAGCGGGTGACCTCCAGGGTACAGCCGGGGAGCATCGTGCTGTTCCACAACGCCGCGCTCCACACGCCGGAGGCCCTCCCCGCCATTCTCAGTTGCCTCATCAACGACGGCTACACCGTCGTTCCCATCTCCCAACTGATCCTGCAAGCCCCCTACACCATCGACCACACAGGGCGGCAGTTCCCGGCGGAAACAGTTTCTCCTACGTAAGCACGACTGCCACAACCACCTGTCTCTGGAGCTGCTCCTGTCCTGGACGCCGAAGCAGCTGGACTATATGCACGACGTGGCCTACTGGACGCGCATCGTCTCCTGCTGCCAGGGGGCAGAAGTCCTCTCCGTCCGGGAGATGGCGAGCAACGAGGAGGTCTGGGCCGATTGGCTGGCCCAGGACAACGAGTACGCCACAGGCGACCGCAAGGCAATGGAAGCCGGTGGCGGCAAGTAGCTGAACTTCATCGCCATTGTGCTGCGGAGGAAAAAATAAGCAAAAAAGTTGCTTTGGATAGTTGATTTTTTGTGCGCTTTCCTGTAAAATAGACCCACAATCTAAGATTGGTAGCTGTAAGGAAGTGCTTCGCGCACGGGCTGCAACTATCACTCGGCGCACGCTTGAGTGTTTCAAATCCGTAAGATTTGAAGCACTTTTTGTTTACCGCCCCGTGAAAAAATGCCAAAAAGAGGAGGAAATACCTATGACACTGGTCACCAACGGACGGCTCATCACCCGCGACAGCGAGGGCAAAGGCTACTACGAACACGGTGCTGTGGCCTACGAGGGCACGAAGATCGTAGAGGTAGGCGAGGAGACCGCCCTGCGCGCCAAATATGCCGACGCACGCATCATCGACGCCAAGGGCGGCGTCATCATGCCCGCACTCATCAACGCCCACACCCACATCTACTCCGCGCTGGCCCGTGGCCTGAGCATCGTGGGCAACAACCCCACCAACTTCTATGAGGTGCTGGACGGCACATGGTGGGCCATCGACCGCCACCTGATGATGGACGGCACCCGCGCCTCCGCTACGGCGCTGTATATGGACTCCATCAAGCAGGGCGTCACCACCATCTTTGACCACCACGCCAGCTACGGCGAGATTCCCGGCACGCTGCACACCATTGCCGAGGAGAGCAAGCGGCTGGGCCTTCGCTCCTGTCTGTGCTACGAGGTCTCCGACCGCGACGGCGAGGAAAAATGCCTCCAGGCCATTCAGGAGAACGCGGACTTCATCACCGAGTGCGAAAAGAACCGCGACCCCATGCTGGCGGCCATGTTCGGCGGCCACGCTTTGTTCACCATCTCCGACAAGACCTTCGACCGCATGGTGGCCGCCAACAACGGCCGTACCGGCTACCACATCCATGTCTCCGAGGGCATGAACGATGTGTATGACAGCTTGCAGAACTACGGACGCCGCCCCGTGCAGCGTTTGCAGGACCACGGCATCCTGGGTGAAAAGACCATTCTGGGTCACTGTATCCACGTGAATACGGCGGAGATGGAGATCATCAAGGAGACCAACACCATGGTGGTCAACAACCCCGAGTCCAACATGGGCAACGCCATCGGCATCTGCCCGGTGATCCAGCTGCACAAGCGGGGCATCCTGCTGGGCATGGGCACCGACGCCTATACCAACGACATGCTGGAATCCCTGAAGGTAGCCCTGTGCTCCCAGCGCAGTCAGAACTGTCTGCCCAACGTGGGCTGGTGCGAGGTCACGGATATGCTGTTCCGCAACAACGCCAAAATCGGCGAAAAGTACTTCCCGGTGCAGCTGGGCGTGCTGAAGGCCGGCGCCGCCGCGGACATCATCGTCATGGACTACAAGCCCTTCACCCCCTTCTCCGACGAGAACATCGACGGCCACATGATCTTCGGCATGACCGGCCGCCAGTGCCAGACCACCATCGCCGCCGGTAAGGTGCTGATGCAGGATCGCGTGCTGGTGAATATCGACGAGGAGGCGGAGAACGCCCACATCCTTGAAGCCGCCAAGAAGCTGTGGGGCGACCTGAACCACCGCGCCTACTAATCAAGAATTCGACAAGGAGGAATACCCATGTCTGAAAAAATGTATCCCATTCCATTTAAGTCCCTGATGAACTGGGTGGTGGTGGAATACGCCGCCTCCGGCGAGATCTTCGGCGTGCGCAAGGCTTACCACGCCACGGGCAAGAGCCTGCCCATCTTCGGCGAGCGCATCGAGACGCCCTTCGGTCCTGCCGCCGGCCCGAACAGCCAGCTGGCGCAGAACATCATCGCCGCCTACATGGCCGGTGCGCGGTTCTTCGAGGTGAAGACCGTTCAGAAGATGGACGGCGCTGAGTTGGCAGCCTGTGTGCCCCGCCCCTGCATCCTGGCCAACGACGAGGGCTACAACCAGGAGTGGTCCACCGAGCTGACCGTGCCCCAGGCCATGGACGAGTATATCAAGGCGTGGTGCGCCCTGAAGGTGCTGAGCAAGGTCTATGGCTTCGGCGATCCCGACGGCTTCGTGTTCAATATGTCCGTGGGCTACGATCTGGAGGGCATCAAGGGCGAGAAGGTCAACACCTACATCGATGGCATGATGGACGCCGACAAGACCGCCATCTTCGGCGAGTGCAAGGCGGTTTTGAAGGAGCTGTTCCCCGCGGAGAGCGGCTATATCGACGGTATCTCCCCCCGCGTCAGCCGCAGCGTCACCGTCTCCACCCTCCACGGCTGTCCCCCGGATGAGATCGAGCGCATCGCCTCCTACCTTATCACCGAGAAGCACCTGCACACCTTCGTCAAGTGCAACCCCACCATCCTCGGCTACGAGACCGCCCGCCGCACCCTCGACTCCATGGGCTATGACTACATCGTCTTCGATGACCACCACTTCAATGAGGACCTCCAGTGGGTCGATGCCGTGCCTATGTTCGAGCGGCTGCAGGCGCTGGCGGACAGCAAGGGGCTGGAGTTCGGCCTGAAGCTCTCCAACACCTTCCCCGTGGACACCACCCGGGGCGAGCTGCCCAACAACGAGATGTATATGTCCGGCCGCAGCCTGTTCCCGCTGACCATCGAGATGTGCCACCGCATCTCCCGCCAGTTCAAAGGCAAGATGCGGATCTCCTTCGCCGGCGGCGCGGAATTCTTCAACTGCGACAAACTGTTCGCGGCAGGCATTTGGCCCATCACCGTGGCCACCACCATCCTCAAGCCCGGCGGCTACAACCGCCTGCTGCAAATGGTGGAAAAGGTGGAGGATATGCCCTATAAGCCCTTTGACGGCACGGACACCCAAGCCATCTGTGACATGAGCAGCGCCAGCCACACCGACGTTCACCATGTCAAGCCCATCAAGCCCCTGCCCAGCCGTAAGAGCGAGAAGCAGGTGCCTTGGATCGACTGCTTCACCGCGCCCTGCAAGGGCGGCTGTCCCATCGCCCAGGACATTCCTGAGTACGTGGAGCTGTGCAATAAGGGACTGTACGGCCCGGCGCTGAAGCTCATCACTGAGAAGAACCCCCTGCCGTTCATCACCGGCACCATCTGCGCCCACCGCTGCCAGACCAAGTGCAGCCGCAACTTCTATGACGAGTCCGTCCGCATCCGCGACACCAAGCTGCTGGCCGCCAAGAAGGGCTACAACGCCCTGATGGCCTCCATCAAGGCCCCCGCCAAGGTGGCGGGCAAGCGGGTCGCCATCATCGGCGGCGGCCCCACCGGCATCGCCGCCGCCTACTTCTGCGGCAGAGCCGGTATCGAAACCACCATCTTTGAGCGAGAGAGCTGTCTGGGCGGCGTGCCCCGCCACGTCATCCCCTCCTTCCGCATCGCCAACGAGGCCATTGAGAAGGACGTGGCCCTGATGGAGAAGTACGGCGTGGAAGTCAGGTGCGGCGCGCCCGCCCCCTCTGTAGACGAGCTGAAAAAGCAGGGCTACACCCACATCCTGCTGGCTGTGGGCGCGTGGAAGCCCGGCAAGCTGGACGTCGCCGGTGATGTGGCCGGCGCCATCCAGTGGATGAAGGGCGTGAAGGCCGGGAACATCGGCGTGGCCGGAAATATCGCCGTCATCGGCGGCGGCAACACCGCCATGGACGCGGCGCGCCTTGCCAAGCGCAGCGGCGCGGAGCACGTAACGCTGGTGTACCGCCGTACCCGCAAGTATATGCCTGCCGACGAGCATGAGCTGGCGCTGGCCCTGTCGGACGGTGTGGAATTTGCCGAGCTGGCCGCCCCCGTCAAGCAGGCCGACGGTGTGCTGCAATGTGAGAAGATGGTGCTGGGCGAGGCGGACGCCTCCGGCCGCCGCAGCCCCGTGGGCAGCGGTGAATTCTTCCACATCCCCTGCGATCTGGTGATCTCCGCTGTGGGCGAGCAGGTGGACGACGCCCTGATGGCCGCCAACGGCATTGAGCTGGATAAGAAGGGCCGTCCCGCCTTCCAGACCAACGTGGCCGGCGTGTACGCCGCCGGTGACGCCAAGCGCGGCCCCGCCACCGTGGTGGAGGGTATCGCCGACGCCGCCGCCTTTGCCGAGGCGGTCATCGGCGCGGCACACACCTACGACATCCCGGAGCAGGCCTACGTCACCAAGGCCGACGCCGAGGCCAAGAAGGGAATTCTGACCATGAGCGGGTGCGTCTGCCGGGAGGGCGAGCGCTGCCTCCAGTGTGCCACCGTGTGTGAGAACTGCGTGGACTCCTGTCCCAACCGCGCCAATGTGGCCATCCGCATGGCTGACGGCAGCCACCAGATCGTCCATGTGGACAAGATGTGCAACGAGTGCGGCAACTGCACCCAGTTCTGTCCCTACGCCTCCGAGCCGTGCCACGACAAGTTCACCCTGTTCCAGACCGCCGGGGATATGGCGGACTCCCACAACGCCGGCGCGCTGTTCCTGGGCGGCGACAAGGTCCGCGTCCGCACCTTCGGCGAGCCGAAGGACTACGATCTGTCCGGGAAGAACGAGCTGCCCGCCGAGCTGGAGACGCTCATCGTCACCATCCGCGACAAGTACGGCTATCTCTACAACTGAGTTTCATCCCCAGAGGGGGCGGCGCTTTCGCGCCGCCCCCTCCTTTTGTATACCAAAACCACGCGTTAGACGCGTGGTTCTGTAAGAATTAAATAGTTGAGCAGAAAAAATCTCCTTCTGGTAAGATAAAGATACGGTCTGCCAACTGCAACTTTACAAATCAGAAGGAGGTCACTCAATGGGAATGAATGACATCAATAGTTTAGCGGACACGAAATGGAATTGCTATTATGCCCTTGTAAATCAAATGAGTGAGATGAGCTGTAGTGCGTATCCGTATCAATCGAGAAAAATTTGCAGCCGCGCTTGCCCGGCTCGACATTACCGGCAACGAGCTATCGGAACAAACTGGGCTTTCCCGCAGTACCATAACGGCTATTCGATCTGGAAAAAGTGTGAACAGAGAGACCGCGCAAAGGGTTGCGTCTGTTTTGGGGGGCGAAATCATGAAGGCGGGTGACTGAAAATGCATGCTACGCAATTCTCAAACGTCTCTACTCCCTACCAAAAAATTCCTGATGCCTGCCGCAGCACCGGACTTAGCCAATACTATTTGCGGAAAGGCTGTAAGGACGGCACTGTCCCGCATATTCGGTCGGGGACGGTATATCTTGTAGACGTCCCGGCACTGTTGGAAAAGCTGCGCCGCGAGGCCACCGGGCAGATCGGCGGTGATGAGACATGGGAAAACCAAGGACGCGGGCGGACTGGTTCCCTGTCTACCTCGACCAACGACAGTACATCGAAGCAGTTGACAATGCAGCGGCGGGACGAGTTCTCAAAGCGGCACTCACCTACCTTGCAACAGGAGATCTTATGCAGCTGCCACCCGTTAAGGCTGTTCTTTTCATAGCGTTCAAGGCCAGCGTTGATGATGCGGTTGTGAGATTTCAGCGAAAATCTAAGGCAAATGCCGAAAACGCGCAAAGGCGGTGGGCCCAAAAACTACCGCC
>USGS01000079.1 GCA_900554275.1 uncultured Eubacteriales bacterium | reverse complement strand
GCTGGCCCGGGTGTCCCGGCGGCCGTTGAGGCCCGTGAACCCCCGGTCGAAGATCCGGGGCAGGTCCTCCGGTGCGATGCCCATGCCGGTGTCCCGGATGCACAGGTCATCGCCGTCCATGGCGATGGTCACGGAGCCGCTTGCGGTGTATTTCAGGGCGTTGGACAGCACCTGCTCCACCACGAAGCCCAGCCACTTGGCGTCGGTGACCACGGTGCGGTCCAGGGACTGATAGTCCAGCCGCAGACGGCGGCGGATGAACTCCCCGGCGAACTTCCGCACCGCCGGGCGCACGATATCGTCCAGGCTGTGGGAGCGGATCACATAGTCGGTTGTGCTGCTGTCCAGCCGCAGGAACACCAGCACCATCTCCACATACTGCTCCACCCGCATCAGATCCCCGGACAGGGAGCGGGCCAGGCCGGAGTCCTCGTTCTGCAGGGTCAGGCGCATGGAGGCAATGGGGGTTTTGATCTGGTGGGCCCACATGGTATAGTAGTCCACCATGTCGCCGTAGCGCTGCTCCTCCTGGGTGCGGATGGCCCGGCGGCTTTCCGCCAGCAGGGTCACAAGGCTGCGGTAGTCGGCCTCCTTCACCGTGTCCGCCGGGGGCAGGGCGTCGGCCAGCTCCTCCGGCAGCTGCCGCAGCAGCTCCAGCCGCCGGTGCTGCCGCAGGACCCGGCGATAGTCCAGGGCCAGCAGCACCGCCCCGGCGGCGGCGCACAGCACAAAGGGATAGGCCACCGCCCGCAGCGGCAGCTGGTACAGGGCGAAGGCGGCGGCGAAGATGCCGCCGAACAGGAAAAACGCCAGCAGCGTCCTGCGCCGCTGCCGCAGATATCCGGTCAGCATGGCCCTCACCCCACCATATAGCCCAGGCCCACCCGGGTGGTGATGAACCCCGGCAGACCGGCGGCGTCCAGCTTTTTCCGCAGACGGCCGATGTTCACGGTGAGGGTGTTCTCGTCCACGAAGCTGTCTGTCTCCCACAGCCGCTCCATCAGCTTTTCCCGGCTCACCACCCTGCCGCTGCTCTCCATGAGACAGCTGAGGATGCGGTACTCGTTCTTCGTCAGCTCCACCGCCTGGCCGTTGTAGTCCAGCTTCTGGTCGCCGCTGCGCAGCCGTGCGCCCCGACACTCCAGCACCGGCTCGGCGGCCATGTCGTAGCACCGCCGCAGCAGGGAACGCACCTTGGCCATCAGCACGCCTCCGTCGAAGGGCTTGGCCACGAAATCGTCGCCGCCCATGTTCACCGCCATGATGACGCTCATGTTGTCCGCCGCCGATGACAGGAACAGGATGGGCGCGGCCGTCTGCTTCCGCAGCTCCCTGCACCAGTGATACCCGTCAAAAAACGGCAGACCGATGTCCATGATGATCAGATGCGGCTCGTAGGCCGCCGCCTCCTCCGTCACAGCCCGAAGATCCTCGGCGCTCTTGGCCTCCATGCCCCAGCTCTCCGCCAGACGGCAGACCTCCCGGGCGATGGTGCGGTCATCCTCCACCACAAAAATGCGATACATACGTGTGCCTCCCTCTTTCTTTCCCTTTGTCCTTTACTATACCATTCTGCCGGCCCTGCCGCAACCCTGGGAATTTTTTTGAAATTCCCCCTTGACAATTCCGCCCTCCCGTGCTATAACTACACCAACCTACCGAATTGGTGGTGTTAAATCTCAGAAACGAGGCGAAGGATATGAACGCCCTGCACCTGTTTTCCCTGACAGGCCGATGTTGACCCTCTTTTTTCGACCCACAACCATACACTATACCCTATCAAAAGCTATAAAGGAGAAAACATCATGTCTGCTATCTATACTTCCGCCGATCAGCTGGTCGGCCACACCCCCCTGCTGGAGCTGACCCACATCGAAAAGGCCCACGGCCTGAAGGCTAATATCCTGGCCAAGCTGGAATACTTCAACCCCGCCGGCAGCGTAAAGGACCGTATCGCCAAGGCCATGGTGGACGACGCCGAGGCCAAGGGTCTGCTGAAGCCCGGCTCTGTCATCATCGAGCCCACCTCCGGCAACACCGGCATCGGCCTGGCCTCCGTGGCCGCCGCCCGGGGCTACCGCATCATCATCGTTATGCCCGAGACCATGTCCATGGAGCGCCGTCAGCTGATGAAGGCCTACGGCGCGGAGCTGGTGCTCACCGAGGGTGCCAAGGGCATGAAGGGTGCCATCGCCAAGGCCGACGAGCTGGCCAAGGAAATTCCGGGCAGCTTCGTGGCCGGGCAGTTCGTCAACCCCGCCAACCCCAAGGCCCACTACGAGACCACCGGCCCGGAGATCTGGGCCGACACCGACGGTCAGGTGGACATCTTTGTGGCCGGCGTGGGCACTGGCGGCACCATCACCGGCACGGGCAAGTTCCTGAAGGAGCAGAAGTCCGATGTGAAGGTGGTGGCTGTCGAGCCCAAGACCTCCGCTGTGCTGTCCACCGGTGTGGCCGGCTCTCACAAGATCCAGGGCATCGGCGCGGGCTTTGTCCCCGACGTGCTGGACACCCATATTTACGATGAGATCATCCCCGTGGACAACGACGACGCCTTTGCCGTGGGCAAGGAGGTCGGCACGCGCGAGGGCGTGCTGGTAGGCATCTCCTCCGGTGCGGCCGTGTGGGCGGCCATGGAGCTGGCCAAGCGCCCGGAGAACGCGGGCAAGAACATCGTTGTCCTGCTGCCTGACACCGGCGACCGCTATCTCTCCACCCCGCTGTTCGCGGACTGATATGCTTTTCCTTTCTCTTCTTCCTCCCCATCTTTAAAATGACAGGCCGGACCTGAAAAGGTTCGGCTTGTCATTTTTTTCTTTTTTCTGAAACATTTTCCCGCTCCCGGGTGTATGATAGATGAAAGGCCTTTCACCCCTAAAGGAGAACCCCTATGACAGAAGAACAGTTCACCCCGCTGGCCCAGCGGTATATGGACACCGTCTACCGCGTGGCGTACAGTTACCTGCGTTCCCCCTCGGACGCGGACGATGTGACCCAGGACGTACTGATACAGCTCTACAAAACGGACAAGGCGTTCGAAAGCGACGCCCACCTGAAAAACTGGCTGATCCGCGTCACGGTCAATCGCAGCAAAAACGTACTCCGCGCCCCCTGGCACAAGGCGGAGGACATCGCCGACTACGAGAACACTCTGGTGTTCGAGCAGTCCCAACACCGGGAGCTGTTCGACGCGGTGATGTCCCTGGACAGGCGCTACCGCCTGCCGGTACTGCTGTACTACTATGAGGGCTACCGGCAGAAGGAGATCGCCGCGCTGCTGAACGTACCGGAGGAAACGGTGCGTACCCGGCTCTCCCGCGCCAGGGCCAAGCTGAAAAACATTTTATCGGAGGTGTCGCAGTATGACCCAACACGAGCTTTTTGAAAAAACCTTCTCTGCCTTGCACGCCTCCCCGGACACAATTTTGGAGGTCAAAAGGACTATGCAGAACGAGAAAAAGACCCGCCGCATCCTGGGACGCGGCGCTGTGATTGCCATCGCCGCCGCCCTGACGCTGACGGTGGCCGCGGCCGCCGGTGTGGTAACACTGATCAAGGCCAACGTGTCCCCTGCCGACAAGGTGGACGATACCACCTATCACGCCTTTACCGACGATATGGACGCCTCCACCCCCACGGTAGAGGGCAACTCCGGTGAGCTCATCACTCTGCCGGACATGGAGCGCATCCCCGGTGACCGGGATACCGTGCAGCGTCTGGTGGGCAATTACCTGTCCAAGCTGGATGCCGAGCTCACCGTAGGCAGCACCACTATCACGCTGGAGACGTTCCTTGTCGACGAGAGCGGCTGCGGCATCCTGACCTACACCGTGGACGATCCCGAAGGCGTATCCTACGAGGATGCAGGCTACGGCGAGGTGTACAGCCTGCCTTTGCAGCCCAGTATGTATCTGCGCTCCCCGGATTTCCAGCAGGGCGGCATGGTCAATGTGAAGCTCCATGTAGATAAGACCACCAGCACCGCCACCCATCTGGATGTGGTGGCCTACTTTGCCGCCGGTGAGACGTATCAGAAGGGCGACAACTTCTACTTTACCGTTTACGACGGCGGCGGTGAGGGCCGGGAGCCCTACGCCGTGGCCATCCAGCCCCGCACCTACGCCCCTGTCCGGACGCTGACCGCCGCCGATGGCGAGGTGGCCCGCATCTCCGCCGTGGGCATCACCATGGGCAACGCCTCCCCTGACCGGGAGCTGACCGCGCAGGAGCTGACGCTGCACTATGCCGACGGCACCTCCTATGTGGTGACCAGCGAGAACCAGAACCTGATGAACTGGGTGCTGGGCTATATCTACGGCGACGGCGAGACCGCCCCCTTCGCTCACGCGGTATACATCTTCAACCGCATGGTGGATGTGGACACCGTTACCTCCGTGTCCTTCGACGGCCGCTGGTTCGACTTCACCGCCGAGCAGCACATCCCCGTGCAGCTGACCTACCTGCCCTGACCGGCCGCACAAGCGCAAAAGGAAGCGCCCCTCCGGGGCGCTTCCTCTCTTTATATCTTATATCACGCCAGCGTTCCGTCGATGTTCACTACCTGCACCGTCAGGGGGATGTCCTTCCCGCTGCGCGCCAGCGCCTCTCTGACGGCGTACTCCAGCCCGCCGCAGCAGGGCACCTCCATCCGCAGCAGCGTGACGGAACGGATGTCGTTGCTTTCCAGCACCGCCGTCAGCTTCTCCGTGTAGTCCACGCCGTCCAGCTTAGGACAGCCGATAAGCAGCTTCCGCCCCGCCAGGAATCTGCCGTGGAAGTCGCCGTAGGTATACGCCGCGCAGTCCGCCGCCACCAGCAGGTGGCAGCCATCAAAATAGGGCGCGTTCACCGGCGCTAACTTGAGCTGCACCGGCCAGTTGGTCAGCTGGCCCGGCACGCCCTGCACCGCCGTCTCCGGCCTGCGCTCCGCCATCATGCGGATGCGGCTGCCGGGGCAGCCGCCGCTGTGTGCCGCCTTTTTCGCCGCCTGAGACGCCTTCACCGCCGCCTCGTCATAGGCCGGCGCTTCCCGCTCCTCAAAGGTGATCGCCCCGGTGGGACAGGCGGGCAGACAGTCGCCCAGCCCATCGCAGTAATGCTCCCGCATGAGCTTCGCCTTGCCGTTCACCAGGTCTATCGCGCCCTCGTGACAGGCGTGGACGCACGCGCCGCAGCCGTTACACTTCTCCTCGTCGATATGGATGATCTTGCGGATCATGGTCAAATCCCCTTTCGCATCTTGTGTACGATGTTACCATCGATTGACAAGGACAAACACGCCTGACAGCGTGTCTTTCCGGCGCTTTTTGCCCTTTTCGCCTTACTGGGCGTCAGCCCAGCTGCGTCTCAAAAGCCAAAAATCACTCGAAAATACATCGCTGGCAGGTGCGAGCAGTTTTGTCGGAGCAGAAATGTGTCCAGACAAGAAAAGACCCGCAGGTAATACTTGCCGTATTGCCAAGGGGCTTGACGCAGTATGGGCGCATTTCTGCCCGTCAAAACCGTGTTTGCCCTTGTCAACCGATGGTATAATACGCCGATGACGCAAAGCGGTCTGTTGCAAATGCAACGGACCGCTTTGGCAATTTTTCTCAGGTAACACCGCATAATGGAACAAGAGCGATTTGCGAGCAAATTTTGCGTACTGACGAGGCGCGGTTTCGCAGCAATACTTGTCGTATTGCAAGAAATCGCAACAAAGTCAGGACACAAAATTTCCGCAAAGCGCCGCAGTTTTCATTGTGCGGTGTTGCCCTTAATCCCGCCAGGTGCTCCGCAGCAGCAGCGCCACCATGGGCATCAGCTCCAGTCGGCCCATGAGCATCTCTAACGACAGCGTGACCTTACTCAGCGGCGACAGGATGGCAAAGTTCTCCATCGGCCCTAACAATCCCAGTCCCGGCCCGACGTTGCTGATGCACGTCAGAGACGCGGCGAAGGACTCCTGAAATCCGAAGTTATCCCAGCTGACGATCAGCGCGCCCGCCAGCAGCACCAGCATATACGCCGCCATGAACGCGCCGGCGGCGGACACCACCCGTTCCTCCACGGCCTGCCCGTCCATCTTCACCACGCTGACGTGGTTGGGATGGGCCAGCCGCTTCAGCTCACGCTTCAGGCTCTTGCACAGGATTATGACCCGGGAGAGCTTGATGCCGCCGGAGGTCGAGCCGGCGCACGCGCCGGTGAACATCAGCATCACCAGCGCCATCCGGCAGAACGTGGGCCACAGGGCGAAGTCCACCGTGGCATAGCCCGTGGTGCTGATGATGGTCACGGTCTGGAATGCCGCATCGGTGACAGACTGGCCGAAGGGCACGTCCGCCTGCACATACAGGTTGAGGCACAGCAGCAGCGTGGTACACACCACCACCCCCACGTACACCCGCAGCTCCTCGCTGCGCAGGGCCGCTTTCAGCTTGCCCCGTACCGCCAGAAACATCAGCGAGAAGTTCACGCCCGCCAGGAAGGAGAACACGGTGATGATCCACATCACAACGGTGCTCTGTCCGGCGAAGGACATATCCCCGGTGGAGAAGCCACCGGTGGCCATGGTGGTCAGCGCATGGTTGACGGCGAAGAACCAGTCCTCGCCGGCAAGGCGCAGGCAC
>USGS01000078.1 GCA_900554275.1 uncultured Eubacteriales bacterium | reverse complement strand
GTGGTTGACTAAGGAATATTGTTTAAGCGTGAGTTTGTGATATTGGGTGTGGTATCTTTAACTATGGGAAACTCCGCGCTCCCATTTGCTCACCGCCTTGTCGGTGACGTGCAGCGTCTGGGCCAGCTGCTGCTGGGTCAGGCCCTGCCGCTTGCGTTGTTCGGCGATAAAAGCACCGAAAAGTTGTTTGTCCAAAGTGATCACCTCACCGCTATTGTAGCAAATGTGCCGGGAAAAGCAACCGACTGTTGGTTTACCACCGGGTTTCCGGACATATACCGGGAGAAAATATGGGGAAAGGACGGCGGGGCTTGCCTTAACGGGAGAAAAGCGGTATAATACTATACACTACACTTTGCGCCCTGCGCAAAGACCGATTTGAGGTATACGAATGAGAACTGAGGAAAAGCTGAACATGACCATGCTCTGCGACTTTTACGAGTTGACCATGGGCAACGGCTACTTCGAGGCGGGCTACAGGGATCGCATCACCTATTTCGACGTATTTTTCCGCAAGGTGCCGGACGGCGGAGGCTTTGCCATCACGGCCGGATTGGAGCAGCTTATCAACTACATCGAGGACCTGCACTTCACAGAGGCGGACATCGCGTATCTCCGGGGACGGAATTTGTTCTGCGAGGAATTTCTGGATTACCTGCGGGACTTCCGCTTTACCGGCGATATTTACGCCATTCCGGAGGGGACGCCGGTGTTTCCCAAAGAGCCGCTGGTCATCGTCCGCGCGCCGGCCATCGAGGCCCAGCTCATCGAGACGTTCACACTGCTGACCATCAACCACCAGAGCCTGATCGCCACCAAGGCCAACCGCATCACCCGGGCGGCCAAGGGACGGACGGTGCTGGAGTTCGGCTCACGTCGGGCGCAGGGCGCGGACGCGGCCATCATCGGCGCGCGGGCGGCTTATATCGGCGGCTGCACCGGAACGGCCTGCACCATCTCCGACGAGATCTACGGTGTGCCGGCCGGCGGCACGATGGCCCATGCGTGGGTGCAGATGTTTGACAACGAGTACGAGGCGTTCAAGACCTACTGCCAGATATACCCCACCAACGCCACGCTGCTGGTGGACACCTATAATACGCTGAAGTCCGGCGTACCCAACGCCATTAAAGCGTTCAACGAGGTGCTGAAGCCCCTGGGTATCACCAAGTGCGGTATTCGGCTGGACTCCGGCGACCTGGCTTATCTGACCAGGAAGGCCCGGGAGATGCTGGACGAAGCGGGCTGGACGGAGTGCAAGATCTCTGTGTCCAACTCACTGGACGAGTATCTGATCCAGGATATGCTGCTGCAGGGGGCGCAGATCGACCTGTTTGGCGTGGGCGAGCGGATGATCACCGCCAAATCCGAGCCGGTGTTCGGCGGCGTGTATAAGCTGGTAGCGGTGGAAGAGCCGGACGGCATGGTACTGCCCAAGATCAAGGTCAGCGAGAACGTGGAGAAGATCACCGTGCCTCACTTCAAGAAGGTGTATCGACTGTACGGCAAGGATACGGGCAAGGCCATCGCTGACTACCTCACCGTGTACGACGAGACGGTGGACGACAGCAAGGATCTGACTATTTTTGACCCCATGGCTACCTGGAAGCGGAAGGTTGTGTATAATTACGAGGCCAAAGAGCTGCTGGTGCCGATCTTCCTGAATGGAAAGCTGGTGTATGAGCGGCCCAGTTTGGAGGAGATCAAGGTCTACTGTGCCCAGCAGGTGGACACGCTGTGGGACGAGGTGAAGCGGTTCGACTATCCTCATAAGTACTATGTGGACTTGTCCGACAAGCTGTGGGATATTCAGCAGTGCCTGCTGCGCACATCCCAGCACTGAGTTGAAAGAACAAATAGATAAAACGAGAAGGGAGGAGCATCCGTGAAGAAGCCCCATGTACAACAGAGGACAGAGCGCCGCATATCTGCCGCACTGCGGCTGGTGATGGTGGCAGTGCTGCTGGTGGCGCAGATCGCGCTGGTGTTCCTCCTGAGCGATGTTTTGAAGCAGCGCATGGCGCTGGCCTATTCAGCACTGGAGCTGCTGGCTGCGGTGGTGGCCGTTACCATTTGGTCACGGCCCGGCGCGACCAGCTATAAGATCGGCTGGGTCATGCTGGTGCTGTTCGTGCCGGTGGTGGGTGTGATTCTATACCTGCTGTGGAACGGTGCGCGGCAGTCCAAGCGGCTGGATCTGAAAAAGCTGCCCCGGCCGGAAGAACCGCTGGCCCAGCAGGAGCAGGCCAAGTCGGAGCTGGAGCGGCTGCGGCAGGCTATGCCCTGTTGGTATCCGGCCGCGGCAGGACTGGACCGTAAAGGCTTTTCGGTTTACAGAAACACCGCGGTGAAATATCTGCCCACCGGAGAAGCGTATCTGAACACCATGCTGGACGATCTGGAACACGCGGAGCGGTTCATCTTTCTGGAGTATTTCATTGTAGCCGAGGGTGAGATATGGGATCGGCTGTCCGACATACTGTGCCGCAAAAGCGGGCAGGGCGTGGGGGTCAAGCTCATATTCGACGACTTTGGCCGTATGCTGCGGCTGCCCAATGAGAAGGTGGAGGCACTGACCCGCGCCAGGGTGGAGGTCAAGATCTTCAACCCCGTACACCACTACGTCAACCGGCTGTACTTCAACTACCGCGACCACCGGAAGATCACCTGCATTGACGGCGATACGGCCTATACCGGCGGTGCAAACATTGCTGATGAGTACGCCAACATCGTGGAACGCTTCGGCTACTGGAAGGACTGTGGCGTGAGGCTGGAGGGCGAGGGTGCCTGGGGGCTGACCCGTGAGTTTATCCATATGTGGGAACGCATGGATGGCGAGATGCACAGCGAGCATGATTACTACCGGCCGGTGCATCATGCGGCGGCGCAGGGCTTTTGCCAGACACTGGTGGACGGCCCGGACGACAACCCGAACGCCCCGGCGGAGGATCTGTTTTTGCAGTTCATCACCCGTGCGAGACAGTCGGTGTATGTGACCACGCCCTATTTGGCTATTGATGAGCCGATGATGAAGGCGCTATGCTTGGCCGGTGACAGCGGTGTGGATGTGCGGCTGATGATGCCGGGTGTCCCGGATCATAAGTTTGCCTACTTGGTGGCGGAGAGCTACTTTGAAGAGCTGATGGAGCACCATGTGAAGATATATACCTTTACACCCGGCCTGATACACGGCAAGACAGCGATGGCGGATCGGGAGGTGGCTTTTGTCGGCTCGGTGAACATGGACTACCGCAGCTTTCAGCTGCATTTTGAGTGCGGCGAGGTGCTGTACGGCGTGCCGGCCATTGAGTCTTTGCTGGAGGACATGGATCGGATCGTGGACAGCAGCGAGCTGATGACGCCCCAGCGCATGGCGGAGCGGCCCGTGTGGCGGCGTCTGCTGGGGACGGTGCTGCGACTGTTTGCCATGTGGATGTAAGGAACGTACAGTATGGCTTGTTTGATTTTCGGAGCGGGCAGCTTTTATGGGCTGCCCTGGAGCGTGGAAGCAGGAGATCTTGTGATCGCCGCTGACGGCGGCTGGCGCGTCTGCCAAATGCTGGGCATTACGCCTGATCTGCTGCTGGGGGATTTTGACTCTCTGGGTGAAGTACCGGAGTTTGGGCATATCCTCCGCCTTCCGGTGGAGAAGGACGACACGGATATGGTCCGGGCCGTGAAGGAGGGGCTGGCCCGGGGTGAGACGGAGTTTCATCTGCTGGGCGGTATGGGTGGACAGCGCAGCGACCACACCGTGGCCAATATGCAGACGCTGGCCTATCTGGCTTCTCACGGTGCGAAGGGCTGGCTTTACGGCGACGGCGAACGGTATACGGCCCTCTGCGGGCCGGATGTGCTGGAGCTGGAGGCCCGGAAGGCGGGTATCCTGTCCGTGTTCTGCTTGGGAGCGGACGCCTCAGGTGTGACCATACGGGGCGCGCAGTACGAGCTGGAGAACGCGGCGCTGACGGCGTTCTTTCCGCTGGGCGTCAGTAATCATTTTGTGGGCAGGGCGGTGCGCGTCTCTGTGGACAGCGGCTGCCTGCTGATAGGAATACACGATAAGGAGTAAATGAAAATGAAAAAGACGATGATGAAGCTGCTGGCGCTGGCGCTGGCAGCATTGATGACGCTGTCTCTGGCGGCCTGCGGCAAGAAGGACAGCGGCGCGGCGGATAAGGTGGAGCTGCCTGTGGCGGATGGCGCGGTCATCGGCCAGGGTGCAACGGCCATCACCGTGCAGGTCACCGGCGCGGACGGTAAGACCGTCACGTTCACGGTGAACACCGACGAGGAGACGGTGGGTGCGGCGTTGCTGGGACTGGGCGTTATTGCCGGTGACAACTCAGAGTACGGGCTGTACGTCAAGACGGTGAATGGCGAGACGGCGGACTATGACAAGGACGGCGCGTACTGGGCGTTCTACATCAATGGCGAGTACGCGTCGGTGGGCGTAGATTACGCCGCACCGGAGGCGGGTGCGACCTACGGCTTCCAAGTGGAGAAGGCCGCGTAACGGTAAAATAAGCGTAAAAAAAGAACCTCCTCGGAGGTTCTTTTTTTACGTTCAAAGGGCGTTCCCATCGGTCTGGGACAGCAGGTCGGACAGGGAAACACTGTCCAGATAGGTGTTGATCAGGTCGTCCAGCTTCTGCCACATCGGGAGGGTGGTACACTCTCCGGCACGGGGACAGGGGTTCTCAGCACCCTCCAGGCAGGTGACAGGGGCCAGCGAGCCCTCCGTAAGGCGGAGGATCTCACCCACGGAGTATTTGGCGCTGGAACGGGTCAGACGATAGCCGCCGCCCTTACCGCGAAGTCCCTCCACCAGCCCGGCCCTGGACAGGATAGCGATGATGCTCTCCAGATATTTTTCGGAGATGCCCTGCCGCTGGGCGATAAGAGGCAGGGGCATATAGGCGTCAGGCTGACTTTGGGCCAGCTCCAGCATAACGCGGAGTGCGTAACGCCCTTTGGTGGATACCAGCATGGGGATGCCTCCCTTGTCAAACGATAATAAACATAGTATAGCACTATGTTTATTGAAACGCAAGGGGAAAATCAGAGGTAGTGGTATTTATTCCGCTTCAGGTACAGGAACATGAGGGAGATGAGGAAGGCAAATATCTCCGCCACGGTGATGGCCCACCAGATGCCGTCCACATCCAGCAGCAGGGGGAGAATGAGGACGGAGGCGGTCTGGAATACCAGCGTGCGCAGGAAGGAAATGGCGGCGGAGATCGCGCCGTTGTTCAATGCAGTGAAGAAGCCGGAGGCGAAGATGTTGAAGCCGGCCAGCAGGAAGGACCAGGAAAACAGGCGGAAGGCGTGGGATGTCAGCTCAAAAAGCCCGGCGTCGTAGCCTACGAAGAGGCGAGCCAGCGGCGCGGCCAACAGGCGGGCGGCGATGGTCAGCAGGACGCCGCCGGAGGCCATGAGCAGCGTGCTCTTGCGAAGAAGGCTCTTCAGCTCACTGTGGTTCTGTGCGCCGAAGTGAAAGCTGACCACCGGTGCGCAGCCGATAGAGTAGCCGATGAAGATGGCCACGAAGATGAACTGGACGTACATCAGCACACCGTAGGCGGAAACGCCGTCCTCGCCGATGAGGTGCATGAGCTGGAAGTTATACAGCATACCCACCAGGGAGGAGGAGATGTTGCTCATCAGCTCGGAAGAGCCGTTGCCGCAGGCCTGGAGAATGGGGCGCAGGCGCAGGGAGGTGGGGCGCATACGAAGCAGGCTGTCGTTGGGACGGAGGAAGTAGATCAGGGGCAGGACACCGCCCACGCACTGGCTCAGGCCAGTGGCGATGGCCGCGCCGGCCACGCCCCAGTTGAACACGGCGATGAACAGCGCGTCCAGCACCATGTTGGTGACGCCGGCGGCCACGGTGACGATGAGGCCCAAGCGGGGCTTCTCGGCGGCGATGAAGAAGCTCTGGAACACATTTTGCAGCATGAAGGCAAACGTGAAGCCAGTGACGATGCGGCCATAAAGGACACAATCATCAATCATGGCGTCCGTCGCGCCCAGGAAATAGGACACGGGACGCATGGTGAGAAAGCCCACAGCGGAGAGAACGATGCCCAGCAGCAGAGTGAACAGCACCATCATAGAGAAGGTGCTGTTTGCCGCATCCTTTTTGCCCTCGCCCATCAGCTTGGAGACAAGGGCCGTGCCGCCTGTGCCGATCATGAAGCCCATACCACCCAGGATCATGATGAAGGGCATGACCAGATTGATGGCGGCAAAGGGGGTCTTGCCGGCAAAATTGGAAACGAACAGACCATCCACCACACCGTAGATGGACGTGAAGACCATCATGCAGATGGAGGGCAGCGTAAAGCGCAGCAGCTTGCTGTAAGAAAAGTGATCGGAAAGGCGGATAGGCTGCTTGGACATAAAAACCTCCTGTCAGAGAGAATGGAAGCCTGCCGGTAGAATGGCAGGCGGTCATTATGAACGCGGGGAAAGGAATGTGTGCAAGGGAAAATGGGGCGGGTTTCCCTTGCGCGTACAATAAAAGGCCGCCTGCGGCGGCCCGGTTTTGCGGAGCAAAACCGCCGTCACCAAAAAGAAAGGGACACACAGCGTGTGTCCTTTTCTTTTTGGTGACCCGTACCGGATTCGAACCGATGTTAAAGGCGTGAGAGGCCTCTGTCTTAACCACTTGACCAACGGGCCGTATAGAAAATCACCGGCGGTTGGGTCGGTGATCTCTATGTGGTACACCTTCAGGGACTCGAACCCTGGACACCCTGATTAAGAGTCAGGTGCTCTACCAACTGAGCTAAAGGTGCA
>USGS01000077.1 GCA_900554275.1 uncultured Eubacteriales bacterium | reverse complement strand
GTCATGCCAGCGGCTTTGATGTTTAGCCGTATGTCAGCCGGTCACTTCTTGCAGCGCCAGAGGAAGGTCACGATCTGCGCTCTGGTGCAATCCGCATTGGGGCTGAATGTCGTGCTGGTGGTTCCCTTGGTGATGTTCTCCTTGACCGCCCACAGTACAGCGCCTGCATAGTAGGCGGTGGACTTCACATCGGCAAAGGGATTGGCTGTACCCGCTGCCGGGGACTTCTCAGAGCGCCACAGGAAAGTGACGATCTGGGCGCGGGTGCAGATCATGTTGGGGCTGAACGTGGTGTCGCTGGTGCCCTTGGTGATGCCGTTTTCTACTGCCCACAGCACAGCGTCGTAGTAGTAGCTGCCCACAGGAACGTCGGTGAAGGGCATGGTGCTGGTTTTAGAGGCGGGGCTTCCAGCGGTGCGCCACAGGAAGGTCACGGCCTGCGCACGGGTGCAGATGCCGTCCGGGGAGAAATGGGTATCATCGGTTCCCTTGGTAATGCCGTTCTCCACTGCCCAATCCACAGCATCCTCATAATAGCTGCCGGTGGCTACATCCACAAACACGCCGGTCTGGGGGTTGCCGTTGGCTTTCATAAAGATGACCTCGATGGTATGGGTTCTGCTGACATTCTCAAAGGTGTAGGACTTCACCGCGCCGATGCTCTTGCCGTCGATCTTGACGTTGGCGACAGCATAGCCCTTATCCGGGGTGATGGTGAAGGTCTGATCCCGGCCCTCGCGGACGCTGACATTGCCGGAGGGAGAAATGGAGCCGCCAGCCCCGGCAGTTGCCTTGATGGTGTAGTAGCTGTAGCCGCTGCTGCCTCCGCCGCCCGTGTAAGTCCAATGGGCATACACGGTGGTATCTGCGGGAAACTCGGTATCGGTCGTAATTTTTGTGCCGCCGCTCTCTTCGGTGTACCAGCCGTCGAAGCTGTAACTGCCGCTTCGGGAGGCGCTGGGCAGAGAGGTCAACTTCTGATTGGTGGTGGTCATGCTGTCGACAGAGGGCGTGCCGCCGTTGCCGTCAAAGGTGATGGTAAACTCGGTGGGTGCAGGAGGTGCATCTTTCTCGAAGATGGCTTTGACCTCCACGTTGTCGTTCGGCATGATGAACTTATTGTCCTTGATGGTCACGCTGCCGCTGATGACCTGCCACTCCTTGAAGTGGTAGCCGGTTTTGGGCGTAGCGCTCAGGGTGATCTCCGCACCGGCAACAGCCTTTGCGGGAGAGGCGGAAGCCGTTCCGTTGCCGTCGCTGGTCACGGTGACGGTATGCTCGGTAGGCGCGGGAGGCGTATCCTCCTCGAAAATTGCTTTGACCTCCACGTTGTTATCCGGCATGGTGAACTTGTCGTCCTTGATGGTCACGCCGCCGCTGATGACTTGCCACTCCTTAAAGTGGTAGCCCTTGTTGGGCGTTGCGGTCAGGGTGATCGTCGTACCGGCCGCAGCGGTGGAAGGAGTTGCGGTGCCGGTGCCGTTTCCGTCATTGCTGACGGTGACGGTGTAGGTGGTGGGGGTAATAACGCTGTTTTCCCACAGCGCCTTGATCTCTGTGTCCCCGCTCACGGTATAGGTATCGCCTACCTTGTACTCCGTGCCGCTAATCTCCCAAGCCTTGAACTCCTGATCGGTGGGAGCGGTGAAGCCGCAGACGGGCAGGATGTAATTTGTCTCTGCCTTGACGATCACGGGACCCATGCTGCCGCTGCCGCCGTTGCCGCTGAAGGTGATTGTGCAATCCGCAAGCGGCGTACCCTCACCCACAGTGACTTCCGCATCGGTGCTGGCAAAGTGGTTGTTATCCTCCGCATAGCGGACGAAGTAATTGCCAGCGGACAAGTTATCAATCTCCGTGCCGCTGCACGGCGTATAGCTGCCATCGGCTTCCATACGGTATTCCATCTTATCGGTCACGACGCTGATTTTGCCGTCGCTGCCGCCCTCGGTGGTGGGCGCGACACCGATCAAGCCGGTAGGCGCTTCCTGCGTGGCTTTGCCGATGCTCCACGCTGCGGTCACGGCGTCGGTGCTGCCGTCCGCCCATTTGCCCGTTTGGGATGTGACGCTAACGGTGTAATCGCCCGCGGCCGTGGCGGTATTGCCGGAGATGTCCATAGTGGCTGGATTATAGCCGCTCACGGTCGCTGTATGCTCGGAGCCATTGTAGGTGTAGGTTCCGGTGACGCTGATGCTGGGCTTGGCGGGATCGGTAGGCGCAGGAGGTGCGTCCTTCTCGAAGATGGCCTTGACCTCCACGTTGTCGTTCGGCATGAGGAACTTGTCGTCCTTGATGGTCACGCCGCCGCTGATGACCTCCCACTCCTTGAAGTGATAGCCGGTTTTGGGCGTAGCGGTCAGGCGAATCTCCGTGCCGGCCACGGCTTTTGCATGAGAAGCGGAAGCCGTACCGTTGCCGCCGCTGGTCACGGTGATGGTGAACTCGGTGGGCACAGGCGGTGCGTCCTCCTCGAAGATAGCTTTGACCTCCACATTGCTGTCCGGCATGGTGAACTTGTTGTTGGTGATTACAAGCCCTGCCGGAGATTCGACCTGCCACTCCTTGAAGCGGTAGTCCTCTTTGGGCGTTGCGGTCAGGGTGATTTCCTCACCAGCAACAGCCTTTGCGGGAGATGCAGAAGCCGTGCCGTTGCCGTCCGTTTTCACGGTGATGGTGAACTCGGCAGGGGCGGGAGGCGCGTCCTCCCACAGCGCCTTGACTGTGATGTCCGCGGTGACGGTCACAGGGGCGTTCACCGGATACTCCGCACCGTCTATCTCCCATGCCTTGAACTGCTTTCCTTCGGGCGCAATAAACTCGCACTCCGGCAGAGAATACTCGCTGCCGTGCAATATCTTCTTAGCGGGCATTGCGGTGGTGACCTCCTCGGGCAGCTCCTCAGGCTCGGAGCCGCCGTTCGCGTCAAATGTGACGGTATGCTCGTTGCGCTTTTCAAACGTTGCAGTTATAGTGACGTCCTCCTCCGGCTGGGCGAAGGTATAGGTATCCTCCCCAACCGCAACGGCGGCAGGGGTGCCGTTGACGGACAGCGTGCTTAGCATATAGCCCTCATCGGGGGCGATGGAGAGCATCACAGGCTCGTCCTTGTAGAACAGGGGCGTGCCGTCCCCGGCGGTTTCCGTGCCATTCACCACCGTGACGCTGCCGTTTGCGCTGTCCTCCACGGTCACCCTGTAGCGCGGCGCACCCTCCACGGTCACACGGATTGCGAAATTCTTCTTCCATTCCTCTCCCGGTCGCGTGATAACATCAAGCCCCGAGCGGCAGCGTTCTCCGGTGCCTTCCAGAATCACCGTGCCGAGGACGGTAAAGGTCTGCTCCCGCGGGGACTGCGGATCATAGTCCTCCGGGATCTCCCACGAAACATCGACAGGGATAAAACCGGTGACGTCAGATGCAAAAACCCCGATATTGACCTTGGAGAGCTCCTCTTGCAGATTCTGTTCTCTGGTAATACGAATCGGCCGCGCAGGCGTTTCGTCCCAATGGTCCTTCTCCCGAACAACCTCCAGATAGTTCCACAAAATATCGATGTCATTGTAGTAGGTTTTGTTCCCGCAGGCGTCCTCGAGGAAAATGTCGTGATGGAGGGTCACGCTGTAATCTGCCGGGATCGTATAACAGCCGTCTTCATCCGGCGTCATAAGTTCAATATTCCCGCCCGGGTATCTCTCGTGCCACACCTTGACGGGCAGCGTGTCCTCCACCCTGAACCGCAAGTCGCCCCAGTATTCCCCTTTCGTCTCCAGTTCCTTGCCGGTAGAAAGATGGAAGGCCTTCGGCTTTTCGACGTCGGCGATCAGCTTCGGCGTGGAGACATAGGTCGTTCCCTTGAGGTTTTCGGCTTTTGCATAGACATACCAGCTGCCATTTGCGTCATACTCCGCGATGTCTATGGTGGCTGTGGGAATATAGACGATCCAGACGCCCGGTTCCGGGTCCGGGTACTTGTATTCGCTCCAGTCGATTTTTCCCTGCGCATCCAGCTCCGCCAGCTCCTCCTGCGTGTAGCATACCGGTGAGCTGAAGTAGTGGCTGGGTATTACATCCGAGTTGATCTGTACAGCCACCGAATAGACGTTCTTGTCCGTTTTCTTGCTTACATCCGCAAGATAGTGCGGTTCGGCTGTATCCGCGTTGTATCCGAAGAAGTACTGACTCCGCCCCAGAATCAGCTCGACCCTCGGATACTCCGTGTTATACTCCAGCACGAGCGTCCGGCTTCTGTCGATCGGTCCTACCGGGAATCGTCCCATTTCTTTGTCATATGGAATCTCCGAATGATCCGCCTTGTCGGTCATTCGTACCGCCGCACCATCCGGCATCTTTATCGTGAGCACCAGATACTCGTTGTGCGCCAGCTCTGCCTCGGCGTATGTCGTCTGCTCATCCGGGCTTACGACTCTCACGCGGTGGCGCCGGTAGATCTTCACGGTTGCCGCGGAGGTGTTGCCCGCGTTGTCTGTCGCGACGACGGTATATTCCGCTCCCGCGTCATTGTTGCCGCCGTCGGGTGCGGGAAGAGAATAGAAAGAGTCTGCTGCCTGCTCCACACCGTTGATGGTTACGGACTTGACGCCGGAGGACGCTTCGCCGCTCTTCGCCGGATCGCTCACGGTGAAGGTATACGCGCCCGGTCTTCCAACGATGACATCCTCGACGGTGTAGCTCTCGCCGTCATTCAAAACCTCCAGCACCGGCGCCGCCGTGTCCTTTTCCAGTAAATGATCGCACACGGCACAGTGCTTCTCCTGCACGCCCCAGTCACCGGGGATGTGCTTTCCGTTTTGCTTGGACATCTCCGCCGCCGGGTCGCGCGCCTGACAATCCTTATTCCTGCACGCCCAGACATGGCACGACTGCCGGTTTACCCAGCCGAAGTCGTGATTTCCGTTGCAGGGGTCGTCGATCACTGTCATTTCCAGCACGTTGATCGCCCAGCCGTAGTTCTGTACATACGGAAGTGTCAGCAGCTGCATGTCGATGAGCCCATTCTCATCAGGGATCAGGGTTTCATAAAGGTTCCAGAAGTAAGAATATTCGTCATCGCGGCTGAGGGCGCGCGCCTCCAGCTTCAGCTGCACCAGCTTTCCCTTGTATGAGCCGATCCGGATCTGATCGTTCGTCGCGATCGACGGATCCGTCACGAGCTCATCCGGTTTGTAAACAATGTCGCCGTAGCCGACAGCCGCCGCGTCCGAGCCGTTGCTGCGGTAATTGGTCGACAGATTCAGGGTAGCGTCGGTGATGGTGATGTTCTTTCCGTGGCACCAGCGGCCGCCGCCGATCGCCGCACCGTAGTGTCCTGTCGCCGACACATGGCCGCCGGTGATGGTGATGTCATGAGCGGGAACATACTGACCTCCGCCGATGCCCGCGCAGTTGTATTGACCGCGGGCGCTTACCCGTCCGCCGGAGATGACGATATCGCTCGCCGCGTTGATTCCGTCCATGTCCTGTTTCGTCGTCCAGCTGCCGCTGCCGATGCCCGGGCCGGTTGCCCCGCCTTGCGCGTCGATATTGCCGCCATAGATATAGATATGGCTGCCGCGCCCCTGAAAGCCTCCGCCGATTCCGGCCGCAAGCCTGCCGCCTCTGGCGTTTACCGTGCCGGAGTAGAAGTACAGCTGCTCTCCGGCGCCTCCATGGATGCCGTTTCCATAGCCGGTGCTTCCCCAGCTGCCGGCTCCTATGCCCGCACCGTACTCGCCGCCGCTGGCATTGATGGTGCCGCCCCAGTAGTCGGGATTTGTCTGAGAGCCAAAGTGCATATTGACGCCGTGGCCGTACATATCTGTATTAAACGAAGGGTTCCCGATATCGCGGGTCGCCCAGCTCCCTCCGATGCCCGCCGCTCTGTGGCCGCCCTTGCAGGTCACCGTGGTGCCGGTGCGCGCCAGCACATACAGCTGCCCCTCGCTGCGGTTTTTCTGGATCGCCGCCCGGCCGTCAGCGCCTTGCAGAGTGCTGTCCCTGCCGATGAAATAGAGATACGCCGAAGCCTTTTTGTTCAGCTCGATGGCCGGCCCCTTGGAGCTGGGACTCATCTCAATATGTACGCCGTCAATAAATACGTGCGGCGCGGTTTTATCTCCCTTGATGAATATCTTCTTATCCCATGCCCATGTGTCCCTGAGCTTATCGGGAACGGACGAGTAGATATAGTAGCTCCTACTGTCCTTAATGGATATGTCCGATGTCCGGTTGTACACGTCAATGCTCACGTCGTACTTTGGTATGGTATCCATCGGCCCGTCCGCTGCCAATACTGTTGTCGGAAGCATGGTCAGCACCATGCAGCACAGCAGCAGGATGCTAAGTATTCGTTTCTTCATTGGCTTTTCTCCTCCTGTTCGTGTCGGTTCGGTTTGTCCGCCCCGCCTTTTCTCCGGTTTTCCTTGCTTCTGAGCCGGAAGCACAGCGCGGTGATGACCACCGCCGCTGCAAAGGAGACGACGGCCACCAGCACATAGCCGCCCGCGTCCTCCCGCAGCAGCATCGCGCCGAACACGCCCCATGCGGATGTCTGCCCCGGCCCGACGACCGTGCCCGCTGTCTGCATCAGCGCCGCGCACAGCAGTATACACGCTGCGGAGAGGCTTATTACCTCGCGCCGCTGCCTCCGGCGGGTGTTTTCCCGCACCCGCTGCTTGACGAGTGCGACCCGTCTTGCGGTATCGTACATTTCGTTTGAACCTCCTCTCTGGATTTTTTGAAATGCGGCTTAAAAACCCCTTCACTTATATAGGTACAAAAAATCGAAAAAACTCTCACCCAAAACGCAAAATTTTTCAAAAAAATTTGAGAGCCGC
>USGS01000076.1 GCA_900554275.1 uncultured Eubacteriales bacterium | reverse complement strand
CCCAGCTCACCGAGGCGTTTGAGCTGGTGAAGAACGCCAAGAGCAAAGGTGTCTATCAGGCCTTCGTCATGGACGAGATCTTCGGCAAGATGGAGGGCGGCAACGCGGCCATCGCCATGTATTACGCCGGCGACTACCTGACCATGCTGGAGAACAACGAGGATCTGGCCTTCGTCATCCCCGAGGAGGGCAGCAACTGGTTCGTGGATGCCATGTGCGTTCTTAAGTCCAGCCAGCACATGGACGAGGCCGAGGAGTGGATCAATTTCATCGCCTCCACCGATGCCAATCTGGCCAATATGGACTATATCTGGTACGCCTCTCCCAACGCGGAGGCTTTGGCGGAGTACCCCGCCTATTATCAGGAGACATACGGAGAGCCGCTGGACGAGGACATCTACCACATCATGGCTATCCCCGATGAGGAGCGCGCCCGCTGCGAGATCTACGTCAACCTGCCCCGGGAGACACTGAAGTTCTACGATAAGCTGTGGACGCAGCTTGGCGTATAAAGGAGGACAGAATATGATCAAGATCGGCATGACCCATACCGTGGAAAAGACCGTTACCCCCGATATGACCGCCAAGGCCGTCGGCTCAGGCGGGCTGGAGGTGTTCGGCACACCCTATATGCTGGGCCTGATGGAGTGCGCCGCCATGTGGTGCGTGCAGAATGAATTGCCCGAGGGCAAGGGAACGGTGGGCGTGAACATTTCCTCCAGCCATCTGGCGCCCACCCCTGTGGGCATGAAGGTCACCGCCGCCGCTGAGGTGACGGACATCTCCGCCAACGGCAAGATGATCACCTTCAAAGTCACGGCCTCCGACGCGGAGGGCCTCATCGGCGAGGGTACCCATACCCGCGCCGTCATCGACAACGCCCGCTTTCTGCAGAAGTGTAATGAAAAGCTGGCACGTATGTAAACCGAAAACCGAAAAGCAAAAGGCGGCCACGTGCCGCCTTTTGCTTTTGCTTTTACTTCACTGATGTCCGCCCCTTGCCACTTACCCCGAAATATGCTACAATACTTCGGATATAATCACTGGGGGAGGGAAGATGGTATGAGAGTCCTGGCCACCATCGGCTTTTCCTTTGCCGCCGGCGTATTCCTCACCCTGCTGCCCTGGGACGGCTGGCAGCTCTATGCCGCCGGGGTGCTGGCGCTGGTCTCCCTTCTGTGGGCGCTGTTGGGCCGCAGGTCGGCCTACTTCCGCCGCGGTCTGCTGATCCTGCTGCCCCTGACGGTCTCCCTCCTGTATTTTACCACCTACCGCGCCCTTGTCCGCCAGCCGGTGCAGGCCCTCTGCGGCGCAGAGAACGACTTCTCCGCTGCCGTCTGTGACTGGCCGGAGGCCACAGAGCACGGCGCGAAGGTCACGCTGCGCCTGCATGGTTTCCCCGGCACAAAGGCCGTCTATTACGGTGACAGCGACCTGCTGGCGCTCAGCCCCGGCGACACTGTCTCCGGGGCGGCCTGGTGGAACGATGTGGCTGCCATCGGCGACGGCGATCTGCGCCAGTTCAGCTCCCGGAGCGTCTACGTTCTGCTGTATGCCCGCGGTGAAACGGAGGTGCAGCCCGGCTTGGCCGGAGATCTCCGTTACCTGCCCCAGCGTGCCGCCAAGATTCTGCGGGACAAGCTGGCTCAGCTGTGGGACGACCCCTCCGTGCTGGGCTTCCTTACCGCCGAGCTGACCGGCGATAAGTCTCTGCTGCCGGAGGAGGACTATGTGGCCATGCAGGAGACGGGGTTGGCCCACATTTTCGCCGTATCAGGACTGCACTGTGCCTTTCTCGTCACCCTGCTGTCCCTGCTGATCCCGCCGGCTCGCAGGCGCACGCTGTGCGCCGTGGCTATTCCGGTGCTGCTGTTCTATATGCTGCTCACCGGTCTGTCCCCATCGGTGGTCCGGGCCTGTGTCATGCAGGTATTTTTGCTTATCGCACCGCTGTTCCGGCGGAGCAGCGACCCGCTGACCAGTCTGGCCGCCGCGCTGACGGTGATCCTGCTGGCCAATCCCTACGCCGTGGGCAGCGTCAGTTTACAGCTCAGCTTTGCCGCTACGCTGGGCATGGTGCTGCTCTCCGGGCGGCTCTATAAGAGCTTTACCGGCTGGTATCGCGGCAAAAGCCGCGCCCTCGGAAGGGTGATCTCCTTTGTGGCCGCCAACCTTGCCGCCACACTGGGCGCACTGGTGTTCACCACACCGCTGACGGCGTACTACTTCAACATTCTGTCTCTCGTCGCGCCCCTGGCCGGACTGCTGGCCGTGCCCGCCGCAGGCTACGCCTTCATGTCCGCCTTCGTCTCTGCCCTCCTGGGCTTTGTCTGGACGCCCCTGGGCCATATCGTGGGATATGTCCCGCTTCTGCTGGTCAGATATGTCCTGTGGCTGGCCCATCTGCTGCTGACTGTGCCGTACCACGCGGTGTACTTCACCAATATGTATCTGCGGGTTTGGCTGCTGTACGTCTACGCTGTGTTTATCGGCTGTGCCGTCACCCCGGACGGCAGGCGCAAATATGCACTGGCCTCCTGCCTGACCGTACTGGCGTTGGCCGCTTGTCTCTGGTTCAACGTCCGCTGGCAGGAATACGGCTCGTTCAGCGCCATCGTGCTGGATGTGGGGCAGGGAGAGAGCGTGGCGCTGCGCTCCGGCGGGGAAACGGTGCTGGTGGACTGCGGCAGCAGCAACTCCTATGTGGATGCCGGCTCTGTGGCCGCCGATACGCTGCAAAGCGCCGGTGTCCGACGTTTGTCCGCCGTGGTGGTCACCCACTACCACGCTGACCACACCAACGGCCTTACGAAGGTCCTGACCCGCCTGCCGGTGGATACGCTCTATCTGCCGGACATTGAGGACGAGTATGGCGTCCGCGGCCGGCTCGTCTCCCTGGCGGAACGGCGGGGAATCGCTGTGGTGTTCGTCACCGTTCCCACCCGGATCACTCTGGGCGAGGCCGCTCTCACCATCTACCCGCCTCTGCAGACCACTGGAGACCTGAACGAGCAGGGGCTTACGGCGCTGGCCAGCGCCGGGGATTTCGATCTGCTCATCACCGGCGATATGGCCGGTTCGACAGAAAGACTGCTGGTGCAGACCTACCCGCTGCCCGACCTGGAGGTGCTGGTGGTCAGCCACCACGGCTCGCGGTACAGCTCCGACGAGGACTTCCTCCGGGCCGTCACCCCGGAGACAGCCGTCATCAGTGTGGGTGACAACCGCTACGGCCATCCCACGGAGGCGGCCCTCCGCCGCCTGCAGGCCGCCGGCGCGTCCATTTGGCGCACCGACCAACAGGGCAGCATCCGCATCACCGTCAACGGAGGTTGAACATGGCAAAGAAGAAAGAAGAAGCATATCCCGGCTACGATGAGCTCCGCGCCGCCCTGCAAAGCGGCGGCCCTGCCAACGTCTATATTTTCTTCGGTGAGGAGACGTATCTGATGCAGCAGGCGGTGGAGCAGCTCCGCACCATGCTTGTCCCCGCCGGGTTCGAGGAATTCAACTACCACCGTCTCACCGGCAAGGGCCTTACGGTGCAGGAGCTGACGGAGACGGTGGAGGCCATGCCCATGATGGCGCAGAACACCTTTGTCACCGTTACCGACCTGGACATCTTCAAGCTGGACGAGGCCCAGCGCGCCGCCCTGGTATCGCTGCTGGAGGATTTCCCGGAATACTGCACGCTGGTGTTCCTTTACCGCCAGATACCCTATAAAAAGGACGGCAAGATGAAGAAGCTCACCGCCGCCGTTGCCGCCCATGCCACGGAGATCGAATTTACACAGCAGGGCCGACAGAAGATGCAGAAATGGGTGCGCCGCCGGTTTGCCGCCTTTGACAAGGAGCTGGACGACAACGCCATCGACCATCTGCTCTTCACCTGCGGCAGCCTGATGGACGGCCTTGTGCCGGAGATCAACAAGATCGCCGCCTACACCAAGGGACAGCGCGTCACTGTGGCCGACATCGACGCCGTGGCCGATCCGGTGCTGGATGCCCGTATTTTCGACATGACCAACGCCGTCACCGCCCGGGACTACGACCGTGCCGCCGCTGTGCTGGCGGAGCTTTTCCGGATGCAGACCGAGCCTATCGCCATTTTAGCCGCCCTGAGCCGGGAGCTGCGGCAGCTCTACACCGCCCGGCTGGCACTGGACGGCAAAAAGGATGCCGTCTGGGTCAAGGATCTGTGGCGCATGACCTCCGACTACCCGGCCAAAAAGCTGATGCAGTCCGCCCGGGCTGTGTCCCGGCCCTGGTGTCGGGAGGCCGTGCGGCGCTGCCAGACGCTGGACCGCCGCATGAAGTCCGAGCGCAACATGGACGCCGAGGGCGCGCTGAAGCTCTTCCTCATGGAACTGGCAGGTGCGCGATGAAGCCCCGCGTCCGTGAAGTGATCGTGGTGGAGGGGCGTTACGATAAAAACGCCCTCTCACAGGTGGTGGATGCCGCCATCGTGGAGGTGGGCGGCTTCGCCGTGTTCAATGACCGGGAAAAGACGGCCTACCTCCGCGCACTGGCGGAGAAGCGTGGTCTTATCCTGCTCACCGACCCGGACGGCGCAGGCTTTGTCATCCGCGGCCACCTCAAGGGCGTTCTGCCGCCGGACAGGCTGAAGCAGGCCTATATCCCCGATATTCCCGGCAAGGAGCGCCGCAAGAAGCGGCCTGGTAAGGAGGGCAAGCTGGGGGTGGAGGGGATGCCCCCCGACGTGCTGCTGGCCGCCCTGCGCCGAGCCGGCGCGACGTTTGAGGGGGAGGGAGAAGCCCCTGCACCTGCCCATATCACCAAGGCAGACCTGCTGGATAAGGGCCTTATCGGCCCGAATTCCACCGCCCGCCGGGCCGCGCTCCAGCAGCGCTTGGGCCTGCCCGCCCGCCTGACCGCCAACGGTCTTTTGGAGGCCCTGACCCTGCTTCTGACCCGGGAAGAATTTGACGCGCTCTAAAATGCGCCCAGCTATTGCAATCCCGCCCAAAATCGCGTATAATTATAAATCGCTTTTATTACGACAACAAGGAGTGTGAGACAATGACCGAGGACATCAAGGCCACCGCGCCGGAGGAAGCCGGCAAAAACTTTATCTTGAATTTCATCGACGAGGACATCGCAGAGGGTGGTCAGTTCCAGGGAATGACCGTCCACACCCGTTTTCCGCCTGAGCCCAACGGCTATCTGCACATCGGCCACTGCAAGGCCCTGACCATCGACTTCGGCACGGCGGAGAAATACAACGGCCTGTGCAACCTGCGGATGGACGACACCAACCCCACCAAGGAGGACGAGGAGTTCGTAGAGGCCATCAAGCAGGACATCCACTGGCTGGGCTTCGACTGGGGCGACCGCTTCTTCTATGGCTCTGACTATTTCGAGGAAGACTACCGCCAGGCCGTCCTGCTCATCAAAAAGGGCCTGGCCTATGTCTGCCAGCTGACGCCGGAGGAGTTCAAGGCCAACCGCGGAGACATCGGCATCCCTGCCGTGTCTCCCTACCGTGACCGGCCTATGGAGGAGAGCCTGGACCTCTTCGCCCGGATGCGCGCAGGGGAGTTCCCCAACGGCGCGATGACCCTTCGGGCCAAGATCGACCTGGCCAGCGGCAACTTCAATATGCGCGACCCGGTGATCTACCGCATCAACCACATGAGCCACCACCGGCAGGGCAATAAGTGGTGCATCTATCCCATGTACGACTTTGCCCACCCCATCCAGGACGCGCTGGAGGGCATCACCCACAGCCTGTGCTCGCTGGAGTTTGAGGCACACCGCCCTCTGTACAACTGGGTCATCGACCACTGCGAGCTGCCCGCCCGTCCCCGCCAGATCGAGTTCGCCCGCCTGGGTATCGACCACACCGTCATGTCCAAGCGCAAGCTGCGCAAGCTGGTGGAGGAGCACTATGTCTCCGGCTGGGACGATCCCCGGATGCCCACCCTGTGCGGCCTGCGCCGCCGGGGCTACACCGCCGCGTCCATCCGTAATTTCTGCGAGCGCATCGGCGTGGCCAAGTCCCCCAATGTCATTGAGTACGGCTTTCTGGAGCATTGCCTGCGGGAGGATCTGAACGCCCATGCCGAGCGGACTATGGCCGTTCTCCGGCCTGTGAAGCTCACCGTTACCAACTATCCCGAGGGGCAGAGCGAGACTGTCACCGTGGAGAACAACCCCGCCGATCCCGCCCAGGGCACCCACGACATCACCTTCTCCCGCCACCTGTGGATCGAGGCAGACGACTTTATGGAAGTTCCCGTCCCCAAGTACAAGCGCCTGACCCCCGGCGGGCTGGAGTGCCGTCTCAAGGGTGCGTATCTGGTCACCTGCACCGGCTGCGTCAAGGACGAGAACGGCAACGTCACCGAGGTGCTCTGCACTTACGACCCGGATTCCCGGGGCGGCGACCCCGCCGACGGGCGCAAGGTCAAGGGCGCGACGCTCCACTGGGTGGACGCCGCCAACTGCCTGGACGCCGAGGTGCGGCTGTACGACAACCTGTTCTCCGACGAGCAGCCCGATGGCCCGGACAAGGACTTCCTGGAATGCCTGAACCCGGACAGTCTGACGGTCCTCACCGGCTGCAAGGTCGAGCCGGAGATGCAGAAGGTGGCCGCCGAGTTTGATAAGAAGGAGAACCGCACCGGCACGAATGCGCCCACGTTCCAGTTCATGCGTTTGGGTTATTTCTGCCTGGACAACCGGGACAGCGCCGCTGACCACATGGTGTTCAACCGCAGCGTCTCTTTGAAAGACAGCTTCAAGAAGTAAGCGCACACGACAAAAAGAAGTGTCCTTTGGGCACTTCTTTTTTGTCGTTGTGGCCTGTGTTTTCGCTATTTCGCCCAAAATCGCCGGGTAATTTTGGTTGACCTGCCGAAATGTGAAGAATTTCCCTGCGGGCGCTTGCAACTCCGGAAGCGCAGTGCTATACTCAAACCATCAATGCAGACCGGTGCGAAACCCCTATAGGGGTTTTCCATTCTTT
>USGS01000075.1 GCA_900554275.1 uncultured Eubacteriales bacterium | reverse complement strand
TAGCGGTCGAAGCCGGAGGTCATCAGCAGCTGCTTGAACTGCTGGGGAGCCTGGGGCAGGGCGTAGAACTTGCCGGGGTGCTTGCGGGCGGGGACAAGGTAGTCCCGTGCGCCCTCGGGGGAGGAGGCGGTCAGAATGGGGGTGGTGATCTCCAGGAAGCCGTGGTCGGTCATGGCGGCGCGGAGAGCGGCCACCACCTGGCAGCGCAGGATGATGTTCTGCTTTACCGCCGGGTTACGAAGGTCCAGGTAGCGGTACTTCAGGCGGGCCATTTCGTCGGCCTCGCGGCTGCGGTTGATCTCGAAGGGCAGGGAGTTGTAGCGGCAGCGGCCCAGCACCTCGATCTTGCTGGGGACGACCTCCACGTCGCCGGTGGCCTGCTTGGGGTTCTTGCTGGCGCGCTCCCGGACCACGCCCTCCACGGAGATGGTGGACTCCTTGTTCAGGCCGTTAATGATGGACATCATGTCCTCCGTCTCCACCACCACCTGGGTCGTGCCGTAGAAGTCACGCAGCACCACGAAGGCGAAGTTCTGGCCCACGGTGCGGACGTTCTCCATCCAGCCCACGATCTTGACCTGCTGGCCCACGTGTTCCATACGCAGCTCGTTGCAGGTATGTGTACGCATCTGCATCATCGTTGTATCCTCCTGTTTTGATAATGATTTGTATAATCTGATTGAAATATTACGATTTGTTGTTATTTCTCTACAATGACCTTGCCCTTGTTCCGCTCCGCAAGGCCGGTCCGGATGCGCGCAAGTGTCTCGCCGAAGGGCAGGGTGGTCTGCTCGCCGGAGGTCATGTCCTTGCAGGCGATGACGCCGGCCTTGATCTCGTCCTCGCCCAGGAACAGGACATAGGGCACGCCGGTCTTGTCGGCGTAGTTCATCTTGGCCTTGAATTTCTTCTGCTCGGTGTAGAGCTGGGTGCGGATGCCGGCGTCCCGCAGCCGCGTGGCCAGCGTCACGGCGGCGGACAGATCCTCCGTCATGGGCAGGATCAGCGCGTCCGCCGGGGCGGTGGGCAGGTCGGGGTTCAGCATCCCCTGCTCACCCAGCACGTAGAACAGGCGGGTCAGGCCGATGGAGATACCCACGCCGGGCAGCTGCTTGTCGGTGTAGTAGGCGGCCAGGTTGTCGTACCGTCCGCCGGAGCAGACGGAGCCGATCTCCGGGTGGTCCAGCAGCGTGGTCTCGTACACCGTGCCGGTGTAGTAGTCCAGACCCCGGGCGATGGTCAGATCCACGGCGAAATTCTCCGCCGGCACGCCGAAGGCGCTCAGGTATTTTACCACGGTGCGGAGCTGGTCCAGCCCCTCGTCGAACGTCTCGTTCCGGCCGGTGTAGTCCTCCAGAGCGCTGAGCACCTGGTCGTTGCCGCCGGTGATGGCGATGAATTTCAAAATTTCATCGGCGTTTTCGGCGGACACGCCCACCTCGCCGGTGAGCAGGGCGCGGACCTTGTCCGTGCCGATCTTGTCCAGCTTGTCCACGGTGCGCATAATGTGGCCGGACTTCTCCGTCAGGCCCAGCATGGCGTAGAACCCGTTGAGGATCTTGCGGTTGTTTACCCGGATACAGAACCGCTTCAGCCCCAGCTCAGTGAAGGCCCGGTAGATGATGGCGGGCATCTCCGCCTCATTGGTGATGTCCAGCTTGCCGTCACCGATGACGTCGATGTCGGCCTGGTAGAACTCACGGAAGCGTCCCCGCTGGGCGCGCTCGCCCCGGTAGACCTTGCCGATCTGATAGCGGCGGAAGGGGAAGGACAGGTCATTGTAGTGCAGGGCCACATACTTGGCCAGCGGCACGGTCAGGTCGAACCGCAGCGCCAGGTCGGCGTCGCCCTTGCTGAAGCGGTAGATCTGCTTCTCCGTCTCGCCGCCGCCCTTGGCCAGCAGCACCTCCGCCGCCTCGATCACCGGGGTGTCCAGCGGGGTGAAGCCGTAGAGACTGTACGTGCGGCGCAGGATCTCCATCATGCGCTCCATCTGCTGCTGCGGGCGGGGCAGCAGCTCCATAAAGCCCGACAGGGTGCGGGGTGTCATCTCAGCCATTTTCCGTATCTCCTTTATCTTCGGTGGTTTCCTCAATTTTTGCTGCGCCGCTCTCCAGCGTGTGGGACGCCGTCTCACGGGCGGCCTCGGCGTCGGCCTCATGCTTCAGCTCCCAGGCCACGTCCCGGTAGATGGCATCCAGCTCCGCGCCCTTCTTGCGGCCCAGCCTGCCGCCGATCAGGCCCAGCACCACGGACAGGGGCAGGCCCACATACCACAGACGGGTGATGAGGACGAGGACAAAGCCCGCCAGAATGCCGATCCACGCGCCGATCTCGGTGTAGTTGTGGCCCACGGCGTGATACACGCCCTTCTTCTCCCGGATCTGCCCGGTCCTTTTCAGCTGGGCCAGACACATACCGATGCGCAGCACGCCCAGGGCGGTAAGGGGGATGAAGCAGTCGTACAGGTGCTTGTTGATGAAGTCAATGACAGTCTGCATGGTGTTCTCCTTTGAAACAAAATAAAAAAGCGCTCCCGTCCCGATATTGGGACGAGAGCGGTAATGCGCTTCGTGGTGCCACCCAAATTCGGCCCTGCGGCCCTTTTCAGCTCCTGTTACGGGGAGCGCGCCGTGGATGTTTCCATCCCCGCTCGCCCGCTGTCTTGGCCTGCTCCTTGCCGTGACGCGCTTACAGCCGGCGGCGCGTCTCTCTGTTACGGCGGTGTGATGGCTACTCCTGCGGGGTCAACACGGTCACTCTTCATTTTATGCGATTTCCTGCGGGTTGTCAAGGCCTTTCACGCGGTGAAGGGCTTGCTCTTGGGGTTCACGATGTCGCGCCAGTCCAGGTCACCCCGGTCAAGCCCCAGCACCAGCATCTCGGCGGTGGCCAAATTGCTGGCAAAGGGGACGTTGTTCTGGTCGCACAGGCGGGAGATATAGGCGATATCGTCATCGGTGTGCTTCTGGTTGGGATCGCTGAAGCACAGCACCATGTCTATCTCGTTATAGGCGATGCGGGCCGCGATCTGCTGGCCGCCGCCGTGGTCGAAGGACAAAAAGCGGTGGATGGTCAGGCCGGTGGCGTCGGCGATCTGCTGGCCGGTGCGGGCGGTGGCGCACAGGGTGTGCTTGGCCAAGATGCCGCAGTAGGCGGTGCAGAACTGGACCATCAGCTCCTTGCGGTTGTCATGTGCCATCAGTGCAATATTCATAGAAAGACTCCTTTCTCTTATGTGCAGGGAGGTTATATCTTCATCAGGGGCGTTTTTTTGCCCATAATGCGTTTGGCGATGTTTTCGTAGGCCCGGGCGGCGTAATAGTTGTATTCCCGCAGCACCAGCCCGCGGTTCAGGCAGTAGGGGACGTCCTCGTCCTCCGGCACGACGCCTAAAAGCGGCAGGCCGGCGGCGTCGATGGCATCGTCGATGGTGGTGTGGAGCTGGCGCAGCACCTTTTTGGACACGCGGCCTACCACCAGGTGTACCGTGCCGGTGGGGAAGGCGGACAGCTCCATGGCGGTGCGCTGGGCGTCGCGCATGGCGGACACGTCCGTGGTGGTGATGACCACCACCTGGTCGGCCATGCAGGCCGCCATCTGGAAGCCCTGCCCAAGACCCGCCGGGGCGTCGATGAGACACCAGTCATAGCTTTTCCGGATGTCGGCGGCCAGCTGCTTCACGGAGGCCACGGACAGCTCCAGCGGCCGGTCGGCCATAGGTGCGGTGAGCAGGGAGAGGGAGGGGTACTTCTCGTGGGCCACGGCGGCCTCCGCCAGCGTGCAGCGCCCGGCCAGCACGTCGGAGAAATCCATCAGCGCCCGGTCGCTGAGACCCAGTGCCAGGTCCAGGTTGCGCAGCGTCACGTCGCAGTCCATGCACAGCACCCGCTGGCCCATGGAGGCCAGCGCCAGCGCGGTATTGGCGGTGAAGGTGGTCTTTCCGGTGCCTCCCTTGCCGGACACCACGGCGATGATCTTGCCCATGGAAACTCCTTTCAGCGCAGCGGCGATTTTTTGATGCGGGCGAAGCTGCGGGGGAACTGCCGGGGCGTGGCCCGCACCTTTTCGATGATGACCGCCCGGTGGCGCACGTCGGTCTGCGGTACGTCGTAGTCCCGCACGGCGGCGATCCGGCCGCCCAGCTGGGACACGGCGCTGCGGGCTTCCTGGATCTCCTGGTCGGAGGAGGTGGACTTCATGGCGATGAACCGCCCGCCCACCTTTACCAGCGGCAGCGTCAGCTCGCACAGCACGTTCAGCTGGGCCACGGCCCGGGATACGGCCACGTCGTACTGCTCCCGGTGCTGCCCGGCGAACTCCTCCGCCCGGGCGTGGACGCAGGTCACATGGGTCAGCCCCATGTCGTCGCATACCTCCTGCAGGAAGTCGATGCGCTTGCCTAAACTGTCCAGCAGCGTGAACCGGGCATCCGGCGTCAGCAGCGCCAGCACCATGCCCGGCAGTCCCGCGCCCGTACCTACGTCGATGACGGTCTTGCCCGCCAGAGGGGAGAGGGGCAGCAGGGCGGCGCAGTCCAGCAGGTGCAGCGTGGCCACCTGATCCGGCTGGGTGATGGCCGTCAGGTTCATCACCTTGTTTTTCTCCAGCAGCGCGCCGGCATAGCGCTCCAGCGCCGGGGCGGCGGCGGGGTCAAGGCCCAGCCCGGTCAGCCCTGCGGTCAGGATGTCGGTCATTTCTGCTGTTCCTTCAGCAGGTCGCGGATCTCGGTGAGCAGCTCCTCGGAGGTAGGCTCCTTCGGCTCTTCCGGCGCGGGAGCTTCCTCCTCTTTCTTCTTGGCCAGCTTGTGGAACTGATTGATGGCCTTGACCATGAGGAAGATGACGAAGGCCACCAGGATGAAGTCGATGACGGTGCTGAGGAACGTGCCCAGGCCCAGCGTCACCGGCGCCTTCACCACGGTGTCGCCGTCCATGACGGCGGCCTTCAGCGTCAGGTTCAGTTGGCCCAGGTCGATGCCGCCGATGAGCAGGCCGATGAGGGGCATGAACACGTCGTTCACCAGAGACGTGGTGATCTTGCCGAAGGCAGAGCCGATGACCACGCCGATGGCCATGTCCAGCACGTTGCCCCGCATGGCGAATTCCTTGAATTCATTCAGAAACTTTTTCATGGGTAAAAGCTCCTATACGAAGAGTATAATCTATTGATAATATTACAAAACGCTATCAATGAAGCGGGACGAGCCGCTCCTTGCCGCCCATGTAGGGCTGCAGTGCCTTGGGTACGAGGACAGAGCCGTCCTCCTGCAGGTTGTTCTCCAGCAGGGCGATGAGCATACGGGGCGGCGCGACCACGGTGTTGTTCAGCGTGTGGGGCAGGTACATCTTGCCGTCCTCGCCCTTGACGCGGATCTTCAGGCGGCGGGCCTGTGCATCGCCCAGGTTGGAGCAGGAGCAGACCTCGAAATACTTCTGCTGCCGGGGCGACCAGGCCTCGATGTCGCAGGACTTGCACTTCAGGTCCGCCAGGTCGCCGGAGCAGCACTCTAACTGCCGCACGGGAATGTCCAGCGAGCGGAACAGCTCCACGGAGTAGCGCCACATTTTCTCGTACCAGTCCTTGGACTCCTCGGGCTTGCAGACCACGATCATCTCCTGCTTCTCGAACTGGTGGATGCGGTACACACCCCGCTCCTCGATGCCGTGGGCGCCCTTCTCCTTGCGGAAGCAGGGGGAATAGGAGGTCAGCGTCTGAGGCAGCTTGCTCTCCGGCACGATCTGATCGATGAACTTGCCGATCATGGAGTGCTCGGAGGTACCGATGAGGTACAGATCCTCGCCCTCGATCTTATACATCATGGCGTCCATATCCGTCTGGCTCATGACGCCCTCCACCACGTTGCCGTGGATCATGAACGGGGGGATGCAGTAGGTAAAGCCCTTGTCGATCATAAAGTCACGGCCGTAGGCGGTGACGGCGGAATGCAGCCGGGCGATGTCGCCCATGAGGTAATAGAACCCCTGTCCGCTGACCCGTGCGGCGGCGTCCATGTCCACGCCGTCGAACCGCTCTATGATCTCCGTGTGGTAGGGGATGGGGAAGTCGAGGCTTTTCGGCTCGCCGAAGCGCTGTACCTCCACGTTGCAGCTGTCGTCCGGGCCGATGGGCACGGAGGGGTCTATCATCTGGGGGATGACCAGCATGATGCGGTGCAGGTCGGCGGCCAGCTTCTCCTCCATCTGCTCCAGCTGGGCCAGACGGTCGGCGTTGGCCTTGACCTGGGCCTTGGCCTCCTCGGCCTCCGCCAGCTTGCTCGGGTCTTTCTTGGCCTGCCCCATGAGCATACCCACCTTTTTGGACAGCTGGTTGCGCAGGGCGCGGAGGTCGCTGGCCTCCTGCATGGCGGCGCGGCGCTCGGCATCGATGGCCACGGCCTCGTCTACCAGGGGCAGCTTGGCGTTTTGAAACTTCTTGCGGATGTTTTCTTTGACGGCTTCGGTGTTCTCCCGAAGAAATTTGATGTCAAGCATGGTGTTGCACCTCGTTATCGTAATAACTGTTTCACGTGAAACAGAGGTTTATTTTTTCAGCTTTTCCAGGGCCTCCAGCAGGGCGTTCAGGTCGTCCACACCGTAGTAGTCCAGCTCGATGCGGCCCTTTTTCTTCCCGTTGACGATGCGGCAGGGACGGCCCAGCTTGCCGGACAGCTCCCGGGCGGCCTCCTCCACATAATTGACGGAGAGGGGATTGGCGGCGGGCCGCTCCTTTTTCTCCGTGGTCAGCTTTTTCACCAGCAGCTCCGTCTGTCGGACGGACAGGCCGTCCTTCACCACCGTCTCGGCGGCGGTCTGCTGCATTTTGGCGTTCAGGGGCAGCAGTGCCCGGGCGTGGCCGGCGGACAGCCGTCCGTCCTCCACCATGGCCCGGACCGGGGGCGTCAGTCCCAGCAGCCGCAGTGCGTTGGCTACGGTGGGGCGGGACTTGCCCACCCGCTGCGCCGCCTCCTCCTGGGTCATGTTGTACTGCTCCGTCAGCACCCGGTAGCCCTCGGCCTCCTCGATGGGGTTCAGGTCCTCCCGCTGGAGGTTTTCGATCATGGCCAGCTCCATGGCTTTGCGGTCGTCGGCCTCGATGACGATGGC
>USGS01000074.1 GCA_900554275.1 uncultured Eubacteriales bacterium | reverse complement strand
AAGCACATGCAAAAAAGCAGCAAAAGGAAGGAAACTTAAAGGGCTGGGGCGCTGTCGCGGACTTCCTGGCCGCTGAACCTGTGTTCTATCTCTTTACCGTTGTCATTCTCTGCTTCCTGGCAAAGGTATTCAAAATTCTCTGTTCCCGCTAACATGGCCGCAAGGCTTGTTATAATCTCGATGAAAGGAGTTGATCCCTCAGACTGCTGCTTCCGCCCTGTCCACTCTGCTGACTGACATCGGCAGTGTGCTGACCTCCTGTGTCGATTGGATGAAGTCCATCGGTACGGCTGTGGTCGAGACCCCGATCCTGCTGGTTCCCGCCGTGATCGGCATCGCTATGGCTGGTGTGGCTCTGTTCAAGAGCCTCTCTCACTAAGCCAAGTGAGAAGGGGGCAGGGCGCGAGCGCACGAAGTCGCTCGCCCCTGCCCCCGTATTCTATCTATGGAGGTTTTGCTATGCTGCTCCTTATCTTCCTGCTCATCTTGGGTTTCAAGCTCTACCGTTGGCTGCTGCCCCGTCCGCCTAAGACCGTCCTCAACGTCTATTTCGGCGTCCCTGGCAGCGGTAAGACTACCTTTGCCGCCTACCTGGCCAAACAGAGTATGCGAGAGTCCCGTTTCATCACCTGGGCGCGTAACCATCCCGGCAAATTCTCCGGCTGGCTGCTGGATCGAACGCCGCTCTTCAAGCGTTCTGAGCCGGTCTATTCCAACGTGCCCATCACCGGCAGCTACCAGCTCGATCCAAAGGATGATATTGGCAAAGTGATGGTCGAGGACGGTCGTGTTATCATCGATGAAGCCGGTATCGAATACAACAACCGCGCCTATAAGACCTTCAGCCCCGCTGCCATCTACTGGTACAAGTACCACCGGCACTACAAGTGCCCCGTGGATGTGTTCTCGCAGAGCTACGAGGATATGGACATTACCCTCCGCCGCCTTGCACAGAACTACTTCGTTGTCAAGAAGTCCCTGCTTCCCCGGTTCGTAGTCTGCAAGCGCATCCGCCGCAAGGTTGGCATTGATGAGAATACCCATCAGATCATTGACCACTACTACTTTGGTCTGCCGATCCTCGACACCCAGTGGATCTATGCACCCCCGCTTTGGAAGCTGTTCAACAGCTTCAGCCGGAAAGAGCTGCCGCCGAAGGAATGGTCTGTGTGGTGATGCATTTTCTATCGGTCAAGATCTTGACTATGTCGCTATTACGCTTTCACAGATCTATCATTGACGATATAATAGTCATACTGCGATCGCCGCGGCGCGGATCACGCTCATCGTGAGGAAATACGAGAGCGCGTGCGCGGCTCGTATGTGTGCGGCCTCGCGGCTGTCTGCTCCCTTCGCCCTGCTGGCTCTCTCTGCCCGCAGGTACTCCGCTGCCTTCAGCTGGCCGCTTTTGGTTGCCCTCTTTGGCACTGCCGATATGCTTAAAGGCATAGTCCCGGTGGCTGATCCGTGCGCTCCGTCGCACGGTCAGAGCACCGGCGTAACAACTATCAAGTCTCGCCGTCATTTGGGTTATTTGGTTTTGGAGGATTTGGAAATGGCAAGATGGAAATGGTTCGATCATGACCGGCGCATACAGTTTGAAGCGCTGCTCCGTGCCGGTCACAGCAAGCAGGAGATCGCCCAGCTGCTGGGCTGCCATATCTCCACCGTCTACCGTGAGCTGCGTAATGGTGACTGTCTCCAACGCAATCATGATCTAAGGGAGTATCACGTCTACTCGGCCTATGCTGCCGATGACCGCAGCCGGAAACGCCGGAGGAACTGCGGCGCTCCCTTGAAAGCCGCCGCTGACACGGAACTGCTTTCCTACATATCCCTGCATATCAAGAAAGAACGCCGCTCCCCAGCGTGGGTAGCGGCGTCTTTGCGCGGCTCTGATCTCGGCTATCTCTGCGAGGATACCATCTACCGCTACCTCCGGCGCGGCCTGCTGGATGCGCGGCCCTCTGATCTCCCGGAACACGGTATTCGTAAGCACCCCTGGAAGAATAACGTTCAGAAGAAACCTCCCCGGCACGGCACAAGCATAGAGCTGCGCCCACGGATCATATCCGACCGCTCCACCGTAGGCCACTGGGAGATGGATAGTGTCATAGGCAAAATAAAGGGGCAAGGTGAGTCCATCATCGTCATGACCGAACGCATGACCCGCCTGGAGCTGATCTTCAAAGTCCCTCGGAAGGACAGCGCCTCCGTGGTAGCCGTCCTGGATCATCTGCAGCGCCGGTCTGACTTCCGGCGCATCTTCAAGAGCATCACCATGGATAACGGCTCTGAGTTCTCCGACAGTCACCGCCTGGAACACTCCTCAGTTGGCCGCCGCCGTACATACTGTTACTACTGCCATCCCTTCACCAGCTGTGAGCGTGGCAGCAACGAGAACGCCAACCGCATGATACGCCGTTGGTTCAAGAAGGGCCATTCTCTGGCCGCTGTAACGCAGGCAGACTGCACCGCACTCTCCAGGTGGATGAACACCTACTACCGTGCTTCCCTGGGCTGGAAAACGCCCGCAGAGGCATTCAAAGACGCTTGCGCTGCCGAGGGCATCAAAATTTCCCCATACCTTTCGCAATTTTTATCTTGACTTTTCGAAAATTTTCTCACGGTGGAACTGAGACTGGAAAACAAACATGGCGTGAGCTTAGCTCACGCCATGTTTATCCGGTAAAAGCAGGTCAATCGGCATCGGCACTGGTGGCCTTATCGAAAATCTCCACTGCCTGGGCATTGGGCGCTTCCGTAAACTTGGCCACGAGGAACGCGACGATGAAGCTGGCGCAGAAGCCGGGGACGATCTCAAAAACGCCGGTGGAAGCGGTCAGACCGGTCAGCAGCCAGCCCAGATCCACCACAAAGCCGGAGACAACGCCGGCCACAGCGCCCTTGTAATTGAACCGACGCCAGAACAGGGACAGCAGAATGGTCGGGCCAAAGGACGCACCGAAAGCGCCCCAGGCGTTTTCCACCATGTCCATGATGGCCTGTGCGCCGCTGCCCTTGGAGTTGGCGATGACATAGGCGATAAAGGACAGCACCAGCACCAACACACGGCCCACCATCAGCGTCTCCTTCTCCGTGGCGTTCTTGCGGAAGAAAGGCTTATACAGGTCGGCGGTGAAGGAGCTGGACGCCACCAGCAGTTGGGAGTCGGCGGTGGAGATGGATGCCGCGATGATGGCCGCCAACAGCAGGCCGCAGACAGCGGCGGGGAAGAAGCGGCGAGACATGGCGATAAACACCAGCTTCTGGCTGCCGGTCTCCAGCAGCTCCGCACCCATGATCATTCTGCCGAAATAGGCGATGAGCACAGCGGAAAACAGGGAGATGATGACCCAAACGATAGCCACGATGGAGGACTTCTTGATCATGGAGGGCTTTTCAATGGACATGAAGCGCACCAAAATATGAGGCATACCGAAGTAGCCCAACCCCCAGCCCAAGCCGCTGAGAATGTCCTGCCAGCTGGCGTCGAACAGACCGACGCCAAACGCGCACTTCGTCACCGCACCGCTGGCGGCGTCGGTGTATTCATAGACAGTCGTCAGTGCGGTGGGATCGAGCAGGGAGCGGTGGCCGAAGTAGACCACGATGGGGACGAGCATCAGCGCCAGCATCATCAGCATGCCCTGGAAGAAGTCCGTCCAGCACACGGCGGTAAACCCGCCGAAGAAGGTGTACGCCACGATGATGAGCAGGAACACGAACATGGCGATCTTGGGCGATATATCCGGGAACAGGGTGGTGAACACGGAAGTGCCGGCCACCAGCGCGGAGGCGACGTAGATGGTATAGGCGAACAGGAAGATCAGCGCACACACCAGCTGTAGAGACCGGGAGTCCACCGCGAAGCGGTTGGTCAGATACTGGGGCACGGTGATGGAATCGTTGGCCGCCTTGGAGAAGGTGCGCAGCCGCCGGGCACATAAGATCCAGTTGGCGGCAGTACCCAGTGCAAGACCGATGCCGATCCACATCTGTCCAAAGCCAAATGCCAGAATAGAGCCAGGCAGGCCCATCAGCAGCCAGGCCGACATATCGGAGGCCTGTGCGGACAGGGCTGTGACCCAGGGACCCATGGAGCGCCCACCCAGGAAGAAGTCCTCGGAGTTCTTATTCGAGCCGTTGAAGTAAAAAATCAGCGCAACGCCCAATAGAATAATAAAGTAGCCTAAAAATGTGATGATCTCCCAGTTCATGATGTTTCCGTCCTTTTCGAGTAGAATGCTTATACACAACAGACCGCATTATACAACAAATTCCGCGGTTTGTAAATCGTCCCGGGGAACTTTTTTGCTTTAATTTGATAATTTGGTAATCTGATGCACAGTCTGCCTTTTTCTGCGCTTTCCCTTGTCTTTTGCCGATATTTGTGGTATGCTGTGACCAAGATCGAAAGAGAGAGGGTAGTTGTTGCTATGGATGCCAGCTTTAAGACGCGCCTGTTCGGCGGATTTGACCGGGAGGACGTGGTGACTTATATCGAGAAGACCGCTGCGGAGAACCAGACCCAGCTGGAGACGCTCCGGGCGGAGGTCGAGACGCTGCGCAAGCAGCGGGATGAGGCGGCGTCGGAAAACGAGGCACTGCGCGGCCTGACCGAGGAGGATGCGAAGCTGCGGGAGGAGAACGCACGCCTGCAGACACAGCTGGCCCAGGCGCAGGCGGAGGCGTCGGCGCTGCGGAGCGAGTGTGAAGCGCTGCGCGGACCGGCGTTGGAATACCAGTCCCTGAAGGAGCACATCGCGGAGATCGAGATCAGCGCCCACCGCCGCACGGAGGAATTCCGGGCCAAGGCCATGGAGCGGCTGGCCCAGTGCATCGCCCAGCAGCGGGCCTGGTGCGGCCAGCGGCGCAGCACCTATGCGCACACGAACGCAGCGCTGCTGGATCAGCTGCGTCAGGCGGAGCAGGCCGTGGAGAACGCGGACTTTGCGGCGTTTGACGGCATGATCGCCGAGCTGCAGCGGATGGAGGATGAGCTGAAGCAGCCCGACCCGCAGATATAGGATATAGACATATAGATATAAGGTGTAAGTGAATATTAGCCTATCAAGGGCCGCCGGTGGGCGGCCCTTTCTGCACCTCTGCCGGTCTCGGCCCATATATTGGAGCAGGGGAGGGGTGTACCGTGAGAAGATGGAACTGCGGAGGTTTTTTAGGCGTGTGCGCGCTGGGCCTGGGACTGGGTATACTCATCGCCGCGGTGTTTCCGGTGGGCTGCTTGATGTTCCTGGTGGCGTTTCTGCTCATCGCCTGCGGTGTGGTATGCTTGAAGGATAGGAGGTAACAGCGGTGAAGATCATAGTCTGGAAGTCCCCGCGGCTGCTGAGCGGCCTGCTGCGCTGCTTGTTCGGGATAAAGGAATAAACCCCCGAGCCCTCGCATACATTATGGCAAACGAACGAAGAATGTGAGGGCTGAACCATGGAATGTGGCTTGCAATGGAAGGAGATCACCTGCTGGGATACGGTCGGCCGCGCCGCCGTGAACCACGAGGAGACGATGGAGACCGCCATCCCGGAATACTGCCCGGACCTGGGCCGTATCGTGGAAACGGCGGGTCAGGTGCAGATACGCAGCCGTACCGCCGACGGCAAAAGCATCACCGTCAGAGGCGCGGTACGGCTGACGGTCCTGTATACATCGGAAGAAAGCGTGGGCCTGCGCAGCCTGACGCTGACCGTGCCGTTCACCTGTACTGCGGCCGAGCCGCGGCTGGCGGCCTGCCAGCTGCAATGGGTCACGGGCCGGCTGTTGCTGTGCGAGGCCCAGGTCCTGACGGCCCGCCGTCTGTACGTCCGGGTCATCCCTGAGCTGACCATCACCGGATACCGCTGCTCCGTGCTGCGGCTGTGCGCCGGAACGGCGGAGGAGGACGGGACGCTGCGTATGCGCCGACAGGAGCGGACGGCCTGTCTGACCGTTTCCGTGGCGGAGCGGGAGTGCAGCGCAGCGCTGGAGACGCCCGCGCCGACCGACCAGCCAGCCCCGGAGGACCTGCTGTGCAGCCGTCTCTATCCCCGCGTCACCGGCTGCCAGCCGGTGGGCAGCAAGCTGATGGTCAAGGGAGAGCTGTTCCTGTCGGCGCTGTACCGCTGCCGCGAGCAGCAGCTCTATACATACGAGGCCGTGCTGCCCTTCTCTCAGATCGTGGACCTGCCGGAGGGGGCGGAACAGGGGGAGTGTACCGCCGCCGCGCAGCTGGCTGGCTGCGAGGTGCGGCTGCTCCGCAGCGAGGAGACCAGTGGCTTCTCCGTCACGGCGGAGCTGCGGCTGCTGCTGACCACCACCCGCAGCGAGACGCTGTCCTGCGTCACCGATCTTTACAGCATCCGCTGCGATACCCGTGTAGAGACCCAGGAGGTGACGCTGCCCTCCGCTGTGCCGGAGCGGGCTGGTCGTCAGGAATGCGTTCAGCATCTGGACTTTGGACGCCAGAGGCCCTTTGTGTTCGTCACCGACGCGGACTGCACCCCTTCTCTTGCCGGTGACGACAACGACCTCCATACCACCGTCCGGCTGCGGTTTCTGTATCTGGACGAGGAGGAGACACCCACCGTCACGGAGCGCACGGCGGAGGTGCCGCTGCCCGCTGTCTCGCGGGATGCCGCCTGCGCCCTCTGCGGCGCACCGGAGGTGGCCTTCAGCGGCAGCGGCTGCGACATCCGGCAGATCGTGGCCCTCCGCGCCCCGGAGGAGGATCGCCAGACGCTGCCCACCGTCACGGCAGTGGAGCTGTTCACCGACCGCCAGCCGGGACGGCGGCCCTCCCTGGTCATGCGCCGCCTGGCAGCGGGGGAAAGCCTGTGGGATGTGGCAAAGCAGTACCACACCGATGAGGAGCTGATCCGCACCGTGAACCACCTGGAGGAGGGCGGCGTTCCGGACAAAATGCTGCTGATCCCCCGCATCCGGTGAAGTTTTCATTGACTTTCCCCCGCCGCTTGGGTAAAATTGATCCTGCGAGGGCGCTGGACAGTCGCGGGGACAAGGCGAAAGCCTGTTCATGAGGAAAGTCCGGGCTCCATAGGGCGAGGATAGCGGGTAACGCCCGCCGAAGGCGACTTCAGGAAAAGTGCAACAGAGATATACCGCCGACAGAGTTACTCTGTATCGGT
>USGS01000073.1 GCA_900554275.1 uncultured Eubacteriales bacterium | reverse complement strand
ATATTGCAAATATGCGGAGTCAGAAGCGTATCAGTTAGGCGCCGATGCAAAAGTAACGCTGCGGCAAATGGCTGAACAAATCATTCGTAATAAAGATGAAAACTTCTCCAACGCCCGGCTGATCCGCAAAGTCTTTGAGCGCACTCGTATGAAGCAAGCCATGCGTACAAGCGATAATATGATCAGCGCAGAAGATATTCAGGCGGTTTTCGCAGAAAGCGATATGCGCGCACTCTTGGACTCTGTGCAAGTACAAAGGCGTATCGGATTTGCAGGATAAGAAAACAACCACTTAGCGCCAAGAAATGAGTTCCCCGGAAGAAAACAAATAGACAGCGTCCCTTCCCCTCTGCTTTATGCCGGGGCAGCAGAAATTTCCTCCCGTAAAGCTATAATCATGCTATACTTTTCCGGCAGAGTATGCTATGATTTAGCAGGTGTTCGGCCTGTCACGACCGAAATATCTTTTGAAGCGTTGGAAAAGATGCCCTTCCCTTATGATATGGAGGACTCTGAAAATCTTTCACTGAGGTGACATACCCCTTAGGTTCTCGTGCAGCAATGCGTTGGGGTTCGAGTCCCCATGCCCGCACCAGAATGCCGGGGCGGTCTTGGCCGCTCCGGACTCTTGCAGGGCGGGAACATAGTTTTATTTGATCGGAGGTGCTGTGCATGAAGCGTGTCGTGTCCATCCAGGACATCTCCTGCCTGGGACGCTGTTCGCTGACGGTAGCGCTGCCGGTGATCTCCGCCATGGGCGTGGAGTGCGCCATCGTGCCCACCGCCGTGCTCAGCACCCACACCGCTTTTCCCGGCTTCACCTGCAAGGACCTGACGGACCAGCTGACGCCCATCGCCCGCCACTGGCGCAGCCAGGGCGTGACGTTCGACGCCATATCCACCGGCTACATCGCCTCCGTGCCTCAGACGCGGCAGGTGCTGGATTTCGTGGCGTCCATCCGCAGTCCCGAAACGCTTCTGGTGGTCGATCCCGCCATGGCGGACCACGGAAAGCTGTACGCCGGGTTCGACGACGATTTTCCTAAGGCCATGGCCCAGGTGGTGGCCCAGGCGGACGTGGCGCTGCCCAACCTGACGGAGGCGTGCCTGCTCACCGGGACGCCCTACCGCGAGGACATGGACGAGCCCTTTGCCCGGGAGCTGCTGCAAAAGGTGGCATCGCTGGGCGCGAAAAGGGTGGTGCTCACCGGTGCGTCCTTCTCCCCGGACAAGCTGGGCGCTATGGGCTACGACAGCGCCGCCGGCACGTACTTTACATGTCTCGGCCCGCGGCATCCCGCGTTGTTCCACGGCACGGGGGACATCTTTGCCGCCGCCGTCACCGGCGGACTGGTGCGGGGCATGGCGCTGGAGCAGGCGGTGCAGCTGGCGGTGGATTTCACCCTGGACTGCATCCTCGCCACGGAGCGCGACCCCGCCGCCGGCTGGTACGGCGTGGAGTTTGAAAAGGCACTGCCCGCACTGGTGCGCCGCATGGAGCAGTGGGGAGAATAAAGCGCATAACAAGGGCCTCCGGCTTTTGCCGGAGGCCCTTTGGCTCATTCTGTCAATAATGCTTCACCAGCCCCGCCAATAGCAGCGTGGGCAGCAGCCACAGCAGCTGATACAGCACCATGGCCAGCGGCGTCAGCAGCGCGAAATTACCGATGGACGTGAGATAATACGCCAGCGCAATGCCCGCCAGCGCGCCCAGGTAGCTCAGCACCGTGGCGGTACGGACGGCCTTTACGGCCCGGCGGCTGCCGGCCACCGCCTCCACCAGCGGCAGCAAGCCCTCCCGGCAGATGACGGCGTAGGGCGTTTCGCCCTGCTGCCGGGCCAGCTCTGCCAGCGCCAGCCGGGTGGAAACGTCGGGGTATACCGGCTTGGCGTCCACGCCGAACTTTCGCTTGATCAGCCCCGGCGTCACGTTGCCGCCGCGCACCGCCAGCACCGGCGTGATGCGGAAGCGCCGCAGCGTCCGCAGCGCCCACTCCGCGTTGCGGGAGGGCTGGTACTTGATGGCGAACACCGCCGTCAGCACGCCGTCCACCGCCAGGAATACGCCGGTGGGCAGCTTCATATCCCGGGGCAGCGCCACCTTGCGCTTCTTCATGAAATACGCGCTGCCCAGCAGCACCGTCTCGCCCCGGATGGTGGCCTCCACGCCGCCCTCCTCGCAGAACCGCAGCCCGTCCACCGGCAGGTGGAAGCCGCCCTCGGCGGTGAGCTGCCGCTCCAGCAGCGGCGTCAGGCTGCTGCCCGCTGCCTTGGCCACCGACGCGGCGTAGGACACCGCCCGGCTTCGCTCCTCGCCGAACACCTTGTAGCCGTTCAGCGATACCGTTCCGGACGGGAACAGGTCGTCATCCGTCAAAATCAGCCGGTTGGGGCGGCTCAGCGCCCGTGCGCCGGCGTAGCCCGCCGCGGCGCAGCCGCTGCGGCCCAGCCGCCGGGACAGATAGAACAGGGGCAGCACTCCGGTCAGCGGGATGGCCACGCCCATGCCCGCCGTCACCAGCGACGTCAGCACCCAGGGGAAGTCGTTCATCCGCTGTCCTGTCAGGCACACCACGCCGGACAGCACCACCGCCGCCGACAAAAGCAGGGGCAGCACATAATTCTGCCACAGCCGGGCCGGGTCGTCCTTCACCGTCAGGCGGTAGAAGCCCTCTGCTTTCCCCAGCTGCTTGCATACGCCCGCCGCCGTGACGGAGGCCACATAGGGCGGCTGGCCATTCAATTCAAGAAGATGATATGCGCTGCGCCGTGTCTCCGCCTCCAGATACAGCCCCCATTGGCAGGACACCACCAGCAGCGCCCCGGCGGCGGCATAGGGTGTGGCCAGCGTGCTGCCCGTGACCATGCCGCACACGCAGCACAGCAGCTGGGTCAGCACCGTCACACCGGCGCACAGCTCGCAGCCCACCCGGCCCTGCCGCAGCAGGTCTGCGGCCCGCTGCCACACGGGCATGCACAGCAGGGCCGTCAGCAGCAGCCCGCCGCCCAGCGCGGCGCACCGCAGCACCGCCTCGTCCAGCCACGCGGAGGGCAGCTTTTCCAGCTCCTGCAATACGGCCGCCGCCGTCAGCGCTGCCGTTGGCAGCAGCGCCAGCACCAGACTCCGCCGCGACCGGCGGCAGTGCCGCTTTGCGTCCCGCAGCAGGTCCTCCGTCAGCGGTTCGGGCTCAGGCGGCGCTTCCTCCTCCGGCTCGTCCTCCGGCTGATCGAAGAGCTGCTCCGTGTCCTGAAACCGGGGGCGTCGCTTCTGCCCGCCGCGGCGCTCCTGCCAGCGCTGCGCCAGCGCCGTAAGCCTTTCACCCAAGGACACGGGCTGTTCGATGACGCCGTCGTCACCATCCTCCAGCACCGCGTCCACAGTCTGGCTCATAATGTCCTTCAGCGCCACCCGGTCCGGCGCGTCGGACTGATACAGCTCGTCCTCCGCGGAGACTTCCTCCGTCGGCAGAGCCTCCTCCGCAGGGGGTGCTTCCGCCGGCTCGGGAGGCGCTTTTTCCGCCGCCGGGGCAGGGGAGTCCTCTGCCCCGGCTTCGGGCACTTCCGTCGTTTGAGCAGGCTGACGCCCACCCTTGCCGTACTCGGCCAGGATGGCTTCCAACGAATACTCGTCCTCCTCCGGGACGCTTGTATAGCCGTTTCTGTCGTATCGCCTGCTCATAGCCCCTCGCGTTCCGTACTCAGTTGCCTCTCTGCCGTACCGCCTCATACAGCAAAATCGCCGCGGCGGCGCTGGCGTTCAGGGACGAGATGCGTCCCTTCATGGGGATGCTCACCAAAAAGTCGCAGCTCTCCGCCGCCAGCCGCGTCATGCCGCTGCCCTCCGAGCCGATGACGATGGCCGCCGGGCCCTTCAGATCTGCGTCGTACAGCGTGGTGTTGCCGTCCGCCGCCGTGCCGAACACCCACACGCCCTGCTTTTTCAGCTCCTTCAGCAGCGCCGGGATGTTGGGCACGCGGGCCACCGGCATATAGCTCACCGCTCCGGCGGAGGTTTTGGCCACAATGGCCGTCAGCCCCGCGCTGCGGCGCTTGGGGATCACCACGCCGTGCGCCCCGGCGCACTCGGCGGTACGCAGGATCGCGCCCAAATTGTGGGGGTCGGAGATCTCGTCACACACCACCAGCAGCGGCGCTTCGCCCTTCTCCGCGGCGGCGGCCAGAATGCTGTCCACCGTCGCGTACTCCCGCACGGCGGCCAGGGCGATGACGCCCTGGTGGGCGTGGGTGCGGCTCATGCTGTCCAGCTTCCGCCGGTCGGCGTCCACCACCACGATGCCGGCGTCCCGGGCCTTGGAGGCGATGTGCCCCAGCGTCTTGTCCGTCTCGCCCTTGGCGATGTAAATTTTGTCGATGGCCGTCCCTGTCCGCAGCGCCTCGATGACGGCGTTGCGGCCCTCAATGATGCCGTCCGCCTCCGCCTCCGGCAGCGTCCGGCGGCTTTCCGTGTCCTTCATACCCATACGATGACCTCATTCATGCAAAGTTAATACAAGGTTATTAAAATATTATATCATAAAATTCTGCCAATATAAAGCAGCATTCATAGAAATTTTACAGGGAAATCCACACCTCGCGGCTTGTGACTTTCCGCCGCCTGTGGTATACTGACCAAAACAAGAAAGCTCTCTTGCCTGACAGGGAGGATGTAAATATGGCAGAAAATAACGGAAATAACAACAATAAGAACGGGAAAAATAACAAAAACAGCAACCTGCGGGGTGTTCTTACGCTCATCGCCTGGGCGCTGGTGCTGACGGTGGCGTTCAACTATTTCAACGCCTACAACCACAACACCGCCAACAAAACCACCAGCCACGAGATCAAATACAGCGAAATGATCGACATGGTGGAGAAAAACCAGGTGGAGGAGATCCTGTTCAAGAAAAGCACCATCTACGTCACCCCGGTAGAGGGCTACGTCTACACCGAGGAGGTCACCTCCGGCGGCAAGACGGAGGAGAAGTCCTACAAGCAGACGGAGGACGGGTCGCTGACGCTGTATACCGCCTATCTCAGCAACAGCGAGCTGCTGCCGCTGCTGAAGGAGCACAAGGTGGCCTATACCGGCTACTATGAGGCGGAGATGAACCCCATTCTGCTGCTGATGATCAACTACATCCTGCCGGTCATCATCATGGTGGGCCTGTTCATGCTGCTGATGCGGCTCATGAGCAAGTCCGGCGGCGGAGGCTTCGGCGGTATCGGAAATGTGGGCAAATCCAATGCAAAGGTTTATATGGAAAAATCCACCGGCGTCACCTTCAAGGATGTCGCCGGACAGGACGAGGCCAAGGAGTCCCTGGAGGAGATCATCGACTTCCTGCACAATCCGGGGCGCTATACCGCCATCGGCGCCAAGCTGCCCAAGGGCGCACTGCTGGTGGGCTCTCCCGGCACGGGCAAGACGCTGCTGGCCAAGGCCGTGGCCGGCGAGGCGGGTGTGCCGTTCTTCTCCATCTCCGGCTCGGGCTTCGTGGAGATGTTCGTGGGCGTGGGCGCCAGTCGTGTCCGCGACCTGTTCAAGGAGGCGGCCAAGGTCGCCCCGTGCATCATTTTTATCGACGAGATCGACGCCATCGGCAAGACCCGAGACAGCCGCTTCGGCGGCGGCAACGACGAGCGGGAGCAGACGCTGAACCAGCTGCTGGCGGAGATGGACGGCTTTGACCCCAGCAAGGGCATCATCGTCCTGGCGGCCACCAACCGCCCGGAGGTGCTGGACAAGGCGCTGCTGCGCCCGGGCCGCTTCGACCGCCGCATCACCGTGGACCGGCCTAATCTGGCGGGTCGTCTGGCCACGCTGCAGGTACACGCCCGCAATATCCGTCTGGCGGAGGACGTGGATCTGAACAAGATCGCCCAGGCCACTGCCGGCTGCGTGGGCGCGGACCTGGCCAACCTGGTGAACGAGGCGGCGCTCCGCGCCGTCCGCAAGGGCCGCAAGGCCGTGAACCAAAACGACCTGCTGGTGTCCTTTGAGCTGGTCATCGCCGGCAGTGAGAAGAAGGGAACGGTCATCACCGAGGAGGAAAAGAGGATCATCGCCTACCACGAGGTGGGCCATGCCCTGGTGGCGGCCAAGCAGAAGCACGCCCAGCCCGTCAGCAAGATCACCATCGTGCCCCATACCCAGGGCGCGCTGGGCTACACGCTGCACCTGCCGGAGGAGGAGAAGTTTCTCATGTCCCGGGAGGACATCCTGGCGGAGATCCGCACGCTGCTGGCCGGACGGTCCAGCGAGGAGATCGTGTGCAACACCATGACCTCCGGCGCGGCCAACGACATCGAGCGCGCCACGGAGCTGGCCCGCAATCTGGTGGCCCGGTTCGGTATGTGCGACGAATTCGACATGATGGCCCTGGGTACGGTCCAGAGCCAGTATCTGGACGGCGGCTACTCCATGAGCTGCGCCCAGGAGACGTATGCCGCCGCTGACCGGGAGACCATCAAGATCATCCGCCAGTGCCACCAGGAGGCCAAGGAGATCCTGACGGAGAACCGGGAGATGCTGGACAAGATCGCCGCATACCTGCTGAAAAAGGAGACCATCACCGGTCAGGAGATGATGGCCATCATCGAGGGCCGCGACCCGGAGACAGTGGACAACTACGGCGCGACGCGGGAGGACGACCAGAAGCTGTTCCGCCCCAGCGTGCCCAACACCATCGAAGCACCGGCCAAGCATATCAACATCGTGTCCGAGCCGGTGCCCATGCCGGACTTCGACCAGCCGCCGGCCCAGCCGTCCGGGGAGGACGAAGCGCCGGCGGAGCAGCCCGGCGGAGATGGCGGACAGCCTGACGAAGAGAAGAAATAAGCAGAAAATATGCCGCCCCGAGGGGCGGCCTCTTTTGCGTACACGGCATCCGTTGGGCGAGGTCAACAAGAAAACGGCGCGGACATTGTTAAAGTTGACGAAATCACAGGCAGCTTCGCTGACTTTTCCCACAAATATCTAAAATAATGGTTGTCAGACTTGAGGAAATCATATATAATCGGTACGTTGAGCTACTGTCCGCGGCTGTGTGGGCGGCGGACTTCAAGAAAATGAAGGGAGTACATCACTATTATGACTGCTAACGACATTCGCAATATCGCCCTGCTGGGACACGGCGGCTCCGGCAAGACCTCTCTGGCAGAGCAGATGCTCTATATGACCAAGGGTACGGACCGTCTTGGCAAGACCGCAGACGGCAACACCACCTGCGACTACGACGCGGAAGAGATCAAGCGCCAGATATCCATTTCCCTGGCGTTTGCCCCCGTGCAGTACAAGGGCAAGAAGATCAACGTGATGGACGCCCCCGGCAACTTCGATTTTTCCGGCGAGGCTGTCTGCGCCATCCGCGCCGCTGAGTGCGCCGTTATCGTGGGCAACGCCAAGGACGGCGTGTCCGTGGGTATGGAGCGCACCTGGAAGATGCTGGGCAAGAAGCCCCGCATGATGTTCATCAACCGCGTGGAGGAGGCCAACTCCGACTATGCGTCCTGCATTGAGGCCGTCAAGGCCAAGTACGGCACGGCCATCGCCCCCATCGTGGCCACCAAGGCCGACGGCAACAAGGCTGTCACCGTCATCGTGGACCTGCTGCACAACAAGGCATACGACGCCAAGGGCGAGTGCGCCATCCCCGGCGACATGGCCGACGAGGTGGAGGCCCTCCGCGCTGAGCTGATGGAGGCCGCCGCCGGTGCGGACGAGGAGCTGATGGAGAAGTTCTTCGAGACCATGGAGCTGTCCGCCGAGGACATGGCCAAGGGCCTGAAGATCGG
>USGS01000072.1 GCA_900554275.1 uncultured Eubacteriales bacterium | reverse complement strand
AAGTCCCCCAGCTCGGAGAATTCGTGTATTTCGTCGAATTTCTCCTTCAGGAATTCCTCCGTGTAGCCCAAGATCGCGCCGTTGAGGAACACGTTTTCCCGTCCCGTCAGGTCGGGGTCGAAGCCGGAGCCAAGCTCCAGCATGGGTACGATGTTCCCGTGACACGTCACGCTGCCCCGCGTGGGCTTCAAAATGCCGGAAATGCACTTGAGCAGCGTGCTTTTGCCGGAGCCGTTGCGCCCGGTGATGCCCAGCACCTCGCCCTTATGCACGTCGAAGCTGACGCCCTTCAGTGCCCAGAACTCGTTGGTCTTGATCTTTCCGCGTATCTTCCGCGTGACGAATTCCTTCAGCGACAGGATCTTGTCATCCGTCAGCCGAAAGCGCATCGCCACATCGTGGGCGGAAATGGTAATATCGTTTTGCTCCATACTCCACCTCACAGATACAGCACGAATTTATCCTGATTCTTCTTAAACACCCACGCGCCTACCACCAGTGCCGCGATGGCGTACAGCAGACACTGTGCGTACATGATCGACTCCGGCGACACGCCGTCAATGATGCACGTCCGCACGAAGGTCACGTAGTAGTACAGCGGGTTCATCATCACGATGCGCTGGGCTGCCTCCGGCAGTGCGGAGACCGGATAGAAAATAGGGGTCAGATACATCCAGATGGTTGTCAGCACGCCCCACAGGAACTGAATATCCCGGAAGAATACCATAGCCGCCGACAGCAGCATCCCAAGTCCCAGACAGAACAGTGCCAGACACACGAAGGCGTACAGCGACAGGATATACGCCGGTGCGGGCAGCAGCCCGGAGATCAGTGCCACCACGATCAGCGGGATCATGGAGATCAGCAGATTGATGAGAGAGGACAGTATCCGGGTCAGCGGATAGATATACTTGGGCACGTAGACCTTGGTGATAAGGCTGGCGTTGCCCACGATGGAGGTCAGTGCCATGCCGCAGGACTCGGAAAAGTAAGTGAAGATCACGTTGCCGCACAGCAGGTAGACAGGAAAATGCAGACAGCGATAGTCAGTCCCACTATCCAGACGAACAGCCTGTATGGCGGCATGGTCTTCAGAAGTGCAAGTGCACAGGATAGCTTTCCCGTTATGGGTTTTTGCGGTTACCCTCGGTTTTCCAACAATCTTTCCAACAAACGCCCCAAATCTACGCAAAACTTCTCGATATATATTAAAACACATCAACACGATGAATATCCCCCAATCCCTTGCAGCACAAGGGATTGGAGGTTCTTTCTCGGCATGAATGGGTACGCCATAAAAGCAGCCACGGCTTTTTGGTAAGGATGAGGTCGGCGGTTCGAATCCGCCCAGCAGCTCCAACAATTTCCGCCTAAATCGAAAGGTTTGGGCGGATTTTGCTATATTTTGCAACTTTTCACTACATTTTTGAGGTCTCAAAAAAGACCTCGTTGCTGAAAATCGGCGTTTTGCCAACTAAGTGACCAACTTTTTGACAGATGGAAAGCCCGTAACCCCTTGCAGCGCAACGGATTGCGGGTTTTTATCTTTCCAACTGGCAATCAACTGGCGGTATACACGCGCTCTATTGCGATTGCCGCATCTTCGGAGGTCTTGCGTCCCTTGACGTAGTATTTTAGGGTCATTGCGGGAGTCGTATGTCCTGCCTCTTTTTGAGCCAATTTTATATCGCCCGTTTGCTCATATACGGTGGTGTTTCCTTGCTGGCAGCTCCCTTGATTTTAATACGCTTGGATTTCAAGGGGCTTTTCGGCAACAGGCCATCTTCAACAGCGGCATCGAGTATCTGATTTAAGACTATACCCGGCTCGCGGAGCATCATACCTTGCTCTGGGAGCAGGTTTTAATGCGTTCGGCGAGGTGGAGGATGACCTCCTGTTCGGCTTTGGTCAGCGAGGGGGTTTTCGATTTCTCACCAAGGAGGATTTCGTCCAGCGGCGCGTTGAAGCGAATCGCCATCACCAAAATAACTTGAAAAGGTAATCTTTTGCCTTGCACTCCGCCTGCGTCTTACCCAGGACATTCTTGATGATGCGCTTACCGGTTTCTGCGTTGTATCCTGCGGTGTAGCGGCCCTCCCAGCGGCCATCTGACCGCTTGCGGATATTGCCCTCGCCGTTGGCGCGTTTCTTGGCCATTAAATCAGCTCCTTTCTTGGCAGCTAACACAAATACCACAACTTTGCGCGGAAAGCTACCGTTTTTGAAATGATCTTTTTATTGTTTCCAGCAGCGCAAAATATGAGCCGATTTGCGTTGCTGCTTGGTATTTGCCGGGTTAATAGAACTTCATTGTAAATCATCCCGAAATGTGTTATCTTCTTCACGGAAATATTCACGCGAAGGGGATTTTTTTATGCGCAAGATTCAATGCTGGTGCCGTACTAATGCTATGCTGGCCATTTCACTGCTGGCTGCGGCTGCAACGGCGTTCTTTGTCCCTCCCGACAGGGACTACTTAGGCTATTACGACCTCAAAACGCTTTCCTGTCTGTTTAGTGTTTTGGCGGTGGTAGGTGCTCTGCGAGACCTGCAGATCTTTTCCGCTCTTTCGCAGCGGATGGTGCATACCTTTTCCACGGTTCGGGGCGTATGTACAGCACTGGTGGTCATCACCATGTTCGGGTCTATGCTTCTGACCAATGATACCGCCTTGCTGACATTTCTGCCGCTTGGCTGGTTTGTCCTTTCCTCTACCGGTCAGGAAAAGCACGCCGCGCTCTTGTTCATTCTGCAAAACTGCGCCGCCAATCTCTGCGGAATGATCACGCCCTTCGGAAATCCGCAGAATCTTTATCTTTTCAGCTATTACGATCTTTCCGCAAGGATGTTCTTTTCGGCAATGCTGCCGCCCTTCGTTCTGTCTACCGTTCTCATTCTCTTGTGTTGCCTGGCATTTCCCAAAGACCGGCTTTCCGTGCCGGAAGTGCAGGTCACAGTAGACTCCCGCCAGGCTGTCGTCTATGGCGGACTGTTCTGTTTAGCCGTTGCCATGGTGCTGCGGCTGGCACCCTATGTTCTTGGTCTGACTGTCATTGTTCTGGTACTCTGGTTTCTGGATCGGCACGCATTGAAGACCGTAGACTGGGGACTGCTGGCTACCTTCGCCGCTTTCTTCACCTTTTCCGGCAATCTTGCACGGATGGAATCGGTCCGGGTGCTGTTCGCCCGCCTTTTGTCCCACGGAACGATGCCGATCTCCGCGCTCACCTGTCAGATCATCAGCAATGTCCCTGCCGCCATTCTGCTCAGTCGCTTCACGCAGGATGCCCGCGCTCTTCTGGTTGGCGTCAATGTGGGCGGTGCAGGGACGCTGGTGGCTTCTCTTGCAAGCCTCATTACATTTCGGGAATATACGCGCCGTGTTCCCAATGGCGGAAAGAGTTTTCTTCTCCTGTTTTCCGGGATCAGCTTTGCATTTCTGGCGATTCTTTTGACTGTCATGTCCGTTCTGATGTAGTAAGCCGTTTCCAATAGAATGCGCTTTGGGAAAAGCCTTATTAACTTCGGCAGTGCAAAGCAAACAGCTTTGGGAAAAGTTCAGCCTGTTTTCGTTTTTGCTCATCATTCCCTCCAATCCGCCGTAAGGCACGCTTGTTTCTTAAGAAAACCTTAATCTCCCCCCTGCTTGTTTCTTAATCCCGCTTTCACTACCATAGAGGCAGAAAGAAACGAAAGGATGTGCCTCTATGGAGACCACGCTGCGTACCGTCAACGCCGTTATCTCGGCGCTGTTTTTCATCTGCTACACCTACCAGTTCCTCTACATCCCCCTGGTGCTGGCCAAAAAGTCGAAGCCTTTGGCCTCCCCGTCCAAGGCCCACCGCTACGCGGTGCTCATCGCCGCCCGGAACGAGGAGAATGTTATCTCCGGCCTGCTGGACAGTCTGAGGGCGCAGACCTACGATATGTCCCTGGTCACGGTGTTCGTGGCGGCGGACAACTGCACCGACAGCACCGCCGCCATCGCCCGCGCCCACGGCGCGGTGGTATACGAGCGCTTCAACCAACTGAACGTAGGCAAGGGCTACGCCCTGGACTTCCTGCTCCAGCACATCGGCGCGGACTACCCGGTGGGCTTTGACGGCTACTTTGTATTCGATGCCGACAACATCCTCGCCCCGGACTACATAGAGCGGATGAACGAGATGTTCTCCAACGGCCACGAGATCGTCACCAGCTACCGCAACAGCAAGAACTTCGGCGGCAACTGGATCAGCGCCGGATACGCCCTGTGGTTCCTGCGGGAGAGCCGCTATCTCAACGGTGCGCGCACCCGCTTGGGCAGCAGCGCCGCCGTGGGAGGAACGGGCTTCCTGTTCTCCCAGCGCATTTTGAACGAGAGCCACGGCTGGCGCTTCTACCTGCTCACCGAGGACATCGAGTTCTCTGTGTACCACATTCTCCGGGGCGAGAAGATCGCCATCTGCGAAAGCGCCGTGCTCTATGACGAGCAGCCCACCGATTTCCGCCAGTCCTGCCGCCAGCGCCTGCGCTGGGCCAAGGGCTACGTGCAGGTGTTCCTGCGCTACGGCGGCCAGCTCCTCCGGGGCGCGGCTCGGGGCAGCTGGAGCTGCTTTGATATGTCCATGTCCATCCTGCCGGCCTTTGTCCTCACGTCCCTGTGCCTGCTGGCCAACATCACGCTGACGATACTGGGGCTGATGCAGGGCGCAGGCGTGTGGTTCGCCCTCCGTTCCCTGCTGGAGTGTATGGGCAGCATTCTGGCCACGCTGCTGGTGCTGGGCGGCATCACCACCGTCACCGAGTGGCACCGCATCCACGCCACCACCGCGCAGAAGCTGGTCTATACCCTCACCTTCCCCCTGTTCATGCTGACATACCTGCCCATCTCTTTGGCGGCGCTCTTTATGAAGGTAGAGTGGAAGCCTATCCACCACTCCGTCCGCCTTGCCGCCGTCCCCACACCCATGCTGAAAAACTGAGGGCTTGCCCTGTATGAATAAAAGAGGTATGATGTGGTTGAATATATACTCAACCACAGGAGGCCGCCATGTATACCATTCTTGTCGTCGATGACGAAAAAGATATTGTTTCCGCCCTGGAGATCTATCTCAAGGCCGAGGGCTACCGCGTTCTCACCGCCTACAACGGCCGGGAGGCCCTGTCCGTGGCTGCCCGGGAGGACGTGCACCTCATCCTCATGGACATCATGATGCCCGTGATGGACGGCCTGACCGCCATGGCCCAGCTGCGGCAGACCAGCAACGTCCCCGTCATACTGCTGACGGCCAAGGGTGAGGACACTGACAAGGTGCTGGGCCTGAACGTGGGCGCAGATGACTATATCACCAAGCCCTTCAATCCGGTGGAGATGCTGGCCCGGGTGCGCTCCCAGCTGCGGCGCTATCTGCATCTGGGCGGCGGGCAGGTGCAGCCCTCCACTCTGGTCATCGGCGGCATCTGTCTGGACGACAATGCCAAGATCGTCACCGTGGACGGCGACACGGCGTCCCTCACCCCCAAGGAATACGACATTCTCCGCTTTCTCATGCAGAACGCCGGCACGGTGTTTTCCCCCAGCGAGATCTACCGCCGGGTGTGGGACGATATGCCCCTCAACGCCTCCGGCGCCATCGCCGTGCACATCCGCCACCTGCGGGAGAAGCTGGAGATCGATCCCTCCGATCCCCGGTACATCAAGGTCGTGTGGGGCAAGGGCTATAAGATGGAGGGACGATTGACATGAAAGCATGGCTGAACGCGACCTGGGCCAAGCTGGCCGCCTTCTTTCTGACGCTGCTCTTCGGCTTGGCCACCGTTCTGGGCGGCTTGGGCATCGGCATTTTGGCCTACAACAATGTATTCCTGGACAGAGGCGAGTCCCTCCGTCAGGGGCTGTATCAGGAGCAGTGCTACAGCGCCATCGACGTGGCCAACAGCTTTATTTGCGGCCAGCTGGACAGCGTAGGACTGATGGACCGGTCGTATTACTACTCAAGCACGGATAACTCCACCACCGTCGCCTACGACCCGGAGACTGCCCAGCAGCGGCTGGACGACCTGCCCCGGCTGTTCGCCGAGGAGTTCCCCCGGGAGTCCTCCGCCTGCCAGCTTAACGTCTTTGACCCCGACAGCGGCGAGGTGTGGTTCTCCAACTTCGATCTGACAGGCGGCGAAAAGATCCTCTATACCGCGCAAAGCACCTTTACCTATCACCTGGTGGACGGCGGGGTATCTCCGTTGGATAAGCCCATCGCCATCTCCGCCACCCTGCTGGAAAAAAGCGGCCAAGCCCCCAGCTATTCCTACCTGGTCTGTTCCTGGCTGCTGGAGCACACCGGCCTGACCATCTTCCTCACCGCGCTTTTCGCGGCGCTGACACTGCTCTGTTTCTGCTTCCTCATGACCTCCTGCGGCCACTGGCAGGGCAGAGATGGCATCCACCTGACATGGCTGGACAAGATACCCGCTGACGTGTGGCTGCTCGTCCTGCTGTGCCTGTTTTGCATGGGTTGGAATGCTTTCTATTACGAGTGGGGGCGGATCTTTTTCTGCGCGGCGCTGACACCGCTTCTCCTGCTGTTCCTGTGCGCCTTTTCCGCCCAGTGTAAGGCCGGGACGGTGCTGCGAGGCTCGCTCATCGCCCGGTGCTGCCGTCTGCTGTGGCGCATCGTCAGGGCCGCGTGCCGCAGCCTGTACCGCATCGCCGTCGGTCTGCCCCTGATATGGAAGACCGCCCTGCTGACGTTGGCTGTGTTCTTCATCGAGGCGATCCTGTTCGCGGGCAGCACCTACGGTCCAAATAGCGGTATCTTCCTGATGATCAAGCTGGTGGAGTATCTGGTCATTCTGTATATTGCCCTGAACCTCCGCATTCTGCAGCGAGGCGGCGAAAACATGGCCGACGGCGACTTCTCCCAGAACATCGACACCAAGCGGCTCATCGGCGACTTCAAGCGCTACGGCCAGCGCATGAACGACCTGCGCTCCGGCATGGAGCAGGCCGTGCAGGAGCAGACCAGGGCTGAGCGCATGAAGACTGAACTGATCACCAACGTGTCCCATGACATCAAAACTCCTCTGACATCCATCGTCAACTACGTGGACCTGCTGCAGAAGGAGGACGTGCAGTCTGAAACTGCCCGGGAGTACATCGCCGTGCTGGATCGTCAGAGCCGCCGCCTGAAGAAGCTGACGGAGGATCTGGTAGAGGCGTCCAAGGCGTCCTCCGGCGCGCTGCCGGTAGATCTGCAGCCCACGGACGTGTCCGTCCTGTTCGATCAGATCGTGGGCGAGTATCAGGAGCGGCTGGCCGACTGCCGCTTGACGCTGGTGGCCCGCCCGCCGGAGCAGGCCGTCTCCGTCTATGCCGACGGCAAGCTGCTCAGCCGCGTCATGGACAATCTGGTGAGCAACATCTGCAAATACGCCCTGGAGGACACCCGGGTCTACGCCGTGGCGGCCTGTGACGAGGAGCATGTGACCATCAGCTTCAAGAACGTCTCCCGCGCTGAGCTGAACATCTCCCCCGATGAGCTGATGGAGCGCTTCGTCCGGGGTGACGCCTCCCGCCACACAGAGGGCAGCGGCCTGGGCCTGTCCATAGCCGGCAGTCTGGTGCAGCTCATGGGCGGTACATTCCATCTGTCCATCGACGGCGACCTGTTCCGCGCCGACATCACCCTCCCCCGGGCATAACGCCGGGCAGAACGGCAATACGGAGCAGGCAGGAGCGCACAGAGAAAATCTGTGCGCTCCTGTTGCTTTTTCGGGAGAAACATGGTAGGATAAGCTGTCTTTACATTTCTCCTTCCGCCGTGGTATAATGGCAGAAATTGAATATCCGGGTGTGGCTCAACTGGTAGGGCGCGACATTTGGGATGTCGAGGTTGGGTGTTCAAGTCACCTCACTCGGACCAA
>USGS01000071.1 GCA_900554275.1 uncultured Eubacteriales bacterium | reverse complement strand
ATCGCCGGTGCGCTGTACGACGCCTCCCAGTCCTTCTTCAGCACCGATGCCATGATCGGCGTGCTGGCGCTGCTGGGTATCTTCGTATCTTTGGCTATCAACGTCTGTGACAAGCGGACGCTGGCCGCCAAGTGATATAGCTTTACCTCCCTCACAAAACCTCACAAAGGGAGCAGCCCGGCAAAAGCCGGGCTGTTCCCTTTGTTTCCTATCGCAGAACTGCGCCATGCGGTCTTTTTACACCTGCTAATCCCGCACCTGCTGCCGCAGCCAGTCACACCATGCTTCCTTGATCATCGCCGTTTGCCGCCGCCAAAGCCGCCGCCACCGAAGCCGCCGCCTCGGCTGCTGCCTCCACGGCTGCCGCCGCCAAACCCACCGCCGCCGGAGGGTCGGCTGGGCCGACTGGGCCGCGGTGCGCTGGGACGGGACGCGCCCGGCCGCGGGCCGGGTCTCGGGCCGCTGGGCCGCGGGCCACCGCCCACAGGCGGTCTCGGGCCGCCGCGAGGCGGGCGGGGAGGCCGGGGCGGACGGGGACGGTGCGGCCGTCCCCAGAAGATAGGATAGTAATACGCCGGGCGGACAACACCGATCACGTTCGGGCCGTAACGCCGCCGGTAGCGGCTGTAGCGCACGGCATCCAGCGCGGCCCACACCACGAAGATAGCCACGATGAGCAGCACCACGCCCATGATAGATGTGCCGCCGGCAGGCGCGGACGGAGCATACCAGCCGCTGTCGCCGCTGCTGCCGCTGCCGCCCAGCTGTGCCTGGGCGTAGAACACATCCGCCTGACGGAAGAAGGCCGTCACGGCGCTGTCGAAGTCGCCGTCATAATAGGTGGTCTCAATGGCCTGGCTCAGCTGGCTCTGCTGGGTATCGGTCATGACGTAGCCCACGTTGTCACCGCAGTAGACCTGCCAGTCGCCGTCCTTTACCAGCACCAGGATCATGTCGTTCTGACCCAGTCCCCACGCTTCGCCCAATTTGGCGGCGTAGTCCTGACCCTCCCAGCCCACCAGCTTATCGATGGTGGCCACGGCCACCACGGCGTAGTATTTGCCGTCCCAGCTGCCGTTATAGTCCCGGATCAGCTGCTCCGTCTGGTCGCTCAGCAGACCGGCATCGTCGCAGATCCACTGCTTGTACTGCACGTCCAGCAGCGCCGTGGGCGTTTTTGCTATAAACGTGTCCTTCCGGCTCTGGCCGATGAACACGGCGGCAGCGATGGCCAACACCAGCACCACCAGCGCCACGCCGCGCTTTTCAAAAAACCTCATACGTATTCCCCTTTCTGAAGGAGATATAACCCTCTCAGCTCCGCAGCTCCATCAGCTTCTGCTTCAGCTCGCCCTCGATGCGGCCCAGCTCGACCTCCGCCTCTTTCCGCTTGGCCGCGCCCTCCTTCTGGATACGGGCCACCTCGTCCAGGGTGGAGATCAGCTGCTGGTTGGTGTGCTGCAGCGTCTCGATGTCCACAATGGAGCGCTCCGCCTCCTTGGCAGTGGCGATCGTCCCCATCTTCAGGGTGTCGGCGTTTTTCTTCAGCAGCTCATTGGTCATCTCCGTCACCGCGTTTTGGGCGGCGGTGGCCTGACGGCTGTGCTCCATGCCCAGCGCCAGCACCATTTGACTCTTCCACAGGGGGATGGTGTTCACAAGGGAGGACTGGATCTTCTCGATCATCAGCGTGTCGTTGTTCTGCAGAAGCCGGGTCTGAGGGCCCATCTGGATGGACACCATGCGGGTCAGCTCCAGATCGTGGAGCTTCTTCTCGAACCGGTCGCACAGGCTCACCAGGTCGTTGTACGCCTGGGCGTCCTCCGCCAGGCCGCTGGCCTCTGCCTTCTTGCGCAGCTCCTCCACCTCCGTGGCCCGGACCTCCGCCAGCCGCTTCTTGCCGGCCAGGATATACATGGTCAGCTCCTTGTAATACTTCAGGTTCAGCTCATACATCTGGTCAAACATGGCCACATCCTTGAGCAGGGTGATCTGATGATTTTCCAGATTTTGGGCGATCTTATCCACGTTGGCCTCTACCTTGTTGTACTGGGCCTTCATGGTCTCCAGCTTGTTGCCCGCCTTCTTGAACAGGCCCTTCAGGCCCTTGCGGTCCTCGTCCTCGCCGAAGCCCTTCAGCTCCACCACCAGCTGGCTCAGATCGTCGCCGATCTGCCCCATGTCCTTGGTGCGAACGTTGTTCAGCGCGTTCTCGGAGAAGGCTGCCACGCTCTTCTGTGCCGCCGCGCCGTACTGCAGCACCTGATTGGTGTCCCTGATGTCGATCTTGTGGGAGAAGTCCTCCACGGCCTTCTTTTCCTCCTCGGTGAGCAGGTTCTCGTCCATGTTCACCGGCTCGACCTTCTTCTCCTCTTCCTGGGGCACTTCCGGCGCTTCCGGTGTCAGGGTCAGGGTGGGCACCTCTGCCGCAGCGGCGGCGGTATCGTCAGGGCTCAGCGTCAGCTCGGGCATCTTGTTGTCAGTCATAGTCATCTATTCCTTTCTTGTATTTCTCTTGTTACAGCTCCAATGTGATGCCGCCCTCGTCGTCCCGGGGCGGTTCGGTCTGCGCCGGGGCGGGCTGCTCCTGGGCGGCCTTGTGCAGCGCGTCCTCCGTCAGGCCCTCCCGGGCCATCATGTTCTCCAGCACCGTGATGTCGGTGGAGATGTCCAGCGCCTGGTCGCCGAACAGGCTGTCCAGCTGCTTCTCAAAGGCCAGCACGATGGTGCCCAGCATCCCCTCCACCTTCTCCATTGTGCCGCTGATGTTCTCGCCGTAAACGCCCTGACGGCTCAGCTCGTCATAGCTGCGCAGCAGCTTGATGGTGGTGGGCAGGTAGTAGGACATAAATTTCCGTATCTGGGGCAGCTTCTCCGGGTGGTCCTTCACATAGGCGAAGATACGCCCGCTGACCTCCTCCAGCCGGTCGATCTGACCGGACACGGTCTCGTCCTGAATGCTGTCGTTCAGGGTGCGCATGGTCTTGATCGCGCCGTCCCCGTCGGCGATCATCTTATCCAGCTCCGGGTTGCCGGTGGTCACCGGCTCCTCCGGGATCTCCACTTCCTCTGTCACATCCCGGCAGAACCGCCGCGCAATGATGGCCACGACGGCGCTGGCCGCCGCCGCCAGCAGGAAATGGCCCACCTGGTACAGCGGAAACAGCAGCCCGTACAGCAGCCACGTCACCGCCGCCGCATAGATGGGCGCAGCCGACCTGTGGACGATAGTTTTTGTTTTCAATCCTGTCGCCTCCCGTCCGAATTTGCTCGCACAGCATGATAATACTGTATTATACTATACACCATCCCCCCGGTCAAGGTGGTTTCATTCGAGATCACGACATGAAAAAAGACCGCATAGGCGGTCTTTTTTCCCTATTCCGCGCCGGGAATGCCCCGCGTGCCGTTGGTGGGATCGACAAACAGCGGCAGCTCCGGCGGCGACGCGGTCCACACCGCGAACAGCGCCGCTATGGCGATCTGCACCGCCGCGCCTGCCGCCTGCCACGCCGGGGCGGTCAGTGCGCCCCGCTTCTGCAACGTTCGGCTCACCCAATAGGCCAGCAGTACCGCCGCCTGGAACAACAGCACGTTCACCACATCGATGCTCCGGCCCAGAATGCCGGTGTAGGTGTAGAACACCGCCGGGATCAGCGCCAGTCCTGCCAGCAGCCCGGCGGCCCTCGGCCCGGCGCAGGTCAGCCCGCGCCGGACGATGCACGTGACCGCCGTCCACAGTATCCACGGCACGGCCAGCAGCTTCATGTGCTCCCAGGTGGATTCGTTCACCGCAGAGATATACGCGGCCCAGCCCGCCTGCCCCGTCCAGTCGTAGAGGAAATGCAGCCCGTTGCCCAGCAGCAGCGTGACCAGCATCCCCGCCGTCTCCCACGTGCGCCAATTCTGTTCCCGCTTCATGGTTCGCCCTCCCTTTCATGCTTCGTATCAGTATACGCGCCTTGTCCCGGCTGTATACAAAGCCTCCGCAAAAAAAGCGTAGCCTGACGGGGAAAAGTATGCTATACTGACCCCAACAAAGAAAGGTGTGATGAACCATGACCATCCCTGACCGTATCGCCCTGCTGCGCCGCTGTATGGCCCATCGCGGCCTGACCGCCTGTGTGGTCGTCACCGACGATTTTCACGGCTCGGAGTATGTGGGCGACCATTTCAAAGCCCGGGAGTACCTGTCCGGGTTCACCGGCTCTGCCGGCACGCTGGTGGTCCTGCCGGATCAGGCCGCCCTGTGGACGGACGGCCGCTACTTCCTTCAGGCGGAGCGGCAGCTGGCGGGCAGCGGTATCGACTTGATGCGCGCCGGCCAGCCCGGTGTTCCCAAGCTGTCCGATTTCCTGGCGGAGCGGCTTCCTGAGGATGGCGTGCTGGCCTTCGATGGCCGCACCGTCAGCACCCGGCTGTACCACACGCTGACCGATGCCCTCGCCCCGAAGCACATCCGTCTGGACGGCAGCCGCGACCTGGCGGATGAGGTCTGGCCCGACCGTCCGCCGCTGTCCGCCCAGCCCCTTTGGCCGCTGGAGAGCGACGTGTCCCGCCGGGAAAAGCTGGCCCTGCTGCGGGCAAGGATGGCGGAAAAGGACGCCGCCCACCTGCTGCTCACCGACCTGACCGACATCGCCTGGACACTGGGCCTGCGGGGCGGCGATGTGGAATGCACCCCGGTGTTCCTGTCCTTCCTGCTGCTGAATGAGACGGACGCGGTGCTGTTTGTCCAGTCTCAGTCCGTCTCTCCGGCCATCGCCGACGCGCTGGCCACTGACGGCGTGACCCTCCGTCCCTATGAGGACATCTACGATCACCTGTCCTCCCTGCCGCCGGATGACCGCGTCCTGCTGGACAGCGCCACCGCCAACTCCCACATCACCCAGTCCCTCGCCCCCCGGCAGATCATCGACGCCCCCTCCCCCGCCACCGCGCTGAAGGCCGTCAAATCCCCCGGCGAGCAGGATGGCTTCCGCCGCGCCCACCTGCTGGACGGTGTGGCCCTGACCCGCTTCCTCTACCGGCTGAAGACCTCCCCGGCGGGGCTGACGGAGCTGTCCGCTGCCGCCCTGCTCCACGATCTCCGGGCGGAAAGCGAGGAGTTCCTTCAGGACAGCTTCAGCACCATCGTGGCCTACGGCCCTCACGGCGCGGTGGTGCACTACGAGCCCACAGCGGAGACGGACGTACCGCTGGAGGCCCGCGGCCTGCTGCTGTGCGACAGCGGCGGCCACTACCGGGGCGGCACGACGGACGTGACCCGCACCGTGGCCCTGGGCCCGGTGTCCGATGAGGCGCGCCGCCTGTCCACCCTGGTGCTGCAGGGCCACATCCGCCTGGCTATGGCCCGCTTCCCCCGGGGCGTGTCCGGCGAAAACCTGGACGTGCTGGCCCGCCAGCCCCTGTGGCAGCAGGGTCTGGACTACGACCACGGCACGGGTCACGGCGTGGGCTGCGTCCTCAGCGTCCACGAAGGGCCTCCCTCCATCCGCTGGCGCATCGCGGAAAATACGCCCCACCCCGCCTTAGAGCCGGGCATGGTCGTCTCCGACGAGCCGGGCTATTACGAGGCCGGCCAGTTCGGCATCCGCCACGAGAGCCTGCTGCTGGTGCAGCCCGCCGACGACCCCTTCCTCCGCTTTGAGGTGCTGACCCTCGCCCCCTTCGACCGGGACACGCTGGACGCTTCCCTGCTGACCGATGCGGAGCGCACCTGGCTCAACGGCTACCACCGCCGGATCTGTGAAGCCCTTTCCCCTTACCTCCCCCCGGAGGAGCGTCAGTGGCTCTGCATCGTGACCCAGCCGCTGTAAAGAAAAAAAGAAAACCGTGGCTGCGCCACGGTTTTCTTTATACTTCGTTCACACATTCCGTCCGAAATGTGTATATACTATGGTTGTTGATGGGGCGTCTCCGCCGCCAGCACGTCCTCCGTGTCCGCGCCGCACAGCCGGATCAGCTTTTCCGCCAGGATCTTGGAAAACCCGGCGATCAGCGCACTCTCGATGACCAGCAGCTCCACGGCGTTGTCGCAGCTCTGCTCCGTGGCGGCACGGATTCCCTCCGCCCCGGACTGCACCTGCTGGTTGAAGAACAGCCCCACCCGCCGGAACTTCAGCGAGTAGTCCTCATACACCGCCCGCACGTTGGTCTCGCCGCCGTCCTGGGGCAGGATCTTCTGCACGTCGCTGATGCTGATGCTCTGCTTCATGGTCAGGATCATGATGAGATAGGCGATGTGGACCCGGAAGTATTTCCGCTTTACCGGGGCGGGCATGATCTTCAGCCGCACATAGTTGTTGATGGTGGAGGAGGTGACAAAGCTTTCCTTGCCGCCGGGCATGGCCGGGATGAAGTTCAGATACTGGGCCAGCAGCACCACCACTTGGTCCATATACAGCCCCAGATCGGGGATGGCGTCCCACTCCGGCAGGTGGTAGTCGGTCCCACCGGTCCAGCTTGTGGGCGATCAGCTCTTTGTCATATTGCATACAGCATTCCTCCGGCGTTTCCTTTTTCCATATAATATCAGAATATTCGGTTGGGCGCAAGCAGAAATCGGGAAATAATAGGTTGACTTGCCAGAACTAATATGCTATATTAGGAAAAAAGAGGGGTGGAGGTCATAGCCATGCCGGATAAGATTTATATTTACGGAGACTCTCTGCTGAAGGCCACGGTGCCGGACGGAGATTTTCACTATCATTTTCACATCAATGAAGTCATGCAGCGCTACCAGACCAAGCTGGTGGAGGTGGTGAACCGGTCGAAAATGGGGGCCACCATCCGCAAGGGGCTGAGCCTGGTGCGGCATGACCTGGACCGGGGCCTGGAGGCCCGGTATGCCCTGGTGTCCTACGGCGGCAACGACAGCGACTTCGACTGGGCCGCCATTGACGCGGACCCCGAGGCCGACCACCGGCCCAACACAGAGCTGCCGGTGTTTGCCGACACCCTGCATGAGACCCTGGACGCCCTGCGCCAGGGCGGGGTGCAGCCGGTGATGATGACCCTGCCCCCCATTGACGGGGAGCGGTATCTGGACTTCCTGTGCCGGGACAATCTGCGGCGGGACCGCATTCTGGACTGGCTGGGGGAGCCTCAGATGATCTATCGCCACCAGGAGCTATACGCCGACACGGCGGCGGAGATCGCCCTGCGGGAGAACATCCCCCTGATCCCGGTGCGGCAGACGTTTCTGCGGAACCACCGGCTGTCCCAGCTGATTGCCGCCGACGGCATCCACCTGACCATGCCGGGCTATGAGCAGCTGTTCGACACCCTGGCGGATTGGGTAAAGAAGAATATATAAGCATCTTGGGCAAAAATCTTGAAAGGAACTGTTTTATCATGATCCAGATCTTTGTGGACTCCGGGGCCAATCTGTCCCCCGAGCTGCGGGAGCAATACAACATCCATCTGCTGCCTATGGCGCTGACCATTGACGATCAGCCGGCCCCGGAGGGGCTGGACGGCCACGAGTATTATGAGGCCCTGCGCTCCGGCGCCGACGTGCGCACCTCCATGGTGAACCCGGACGACGCCCGGAAGGCCTTTGAGACCTATCTGTCCCAGGGGGACGACGTGGTGTATTTCAGCATTTCCGCCGGCATCAGCGGCAGCTGGTGGTCGGCCAAGCTGGCCGGGGATGAGCTGATGGAGGAATATCCCGGCCGCCGGGTCTGCCCCATCGACAGCATGGGCGCGTCCCTGGGGGCGGGGATCCCGGCTCTGAAGGCCTCCTCCCTGGTGCGCCAGGGCATGGGCCTGGACGAGCTGGTGGAGAAAATGACCGTGTACTGCCAGAATTACTGCCAGTATTTCGCTGTGGACGACCTGAAGTACCTGCGCAAGGGCGGCCGCCTGCCCGCCGCTGTGGCCGTGGCCGGCGGCATGCTGGGCATCAAGCCGCTCATCAACATCAAGGAAGGCAAGGTAGCCATGGCCGGCAAGGCACGCGGCCTGC
>USGS01000070.1 GCA_900554275.1 uncultured Eubacteriales bacterium | reverse complement strand
ACGGATGAAATAACGGATATAGATGCTCTCGCATTTATAGATATAACAAATATTGATATTTTTTTGGAGGTAACAAACATGGTTAAGATCAGACTGCGCCGTATGGGCGCCAAGAAGGCTCCTTTCTATCGTGTCGTTGTCGCCGACTCCCGCTTCCCCCGGGACGGCCGCTTCATTGAGGAGCTGGGCACCTACAACCCCTGCGTGGCTCCCGCCGAGATCAAGATCGATACCGAGCGCGCTCAGGCCTGGATCAAGTCTGGCGCTCAGCCCACCGACACCGTCAGAGCTCTGCTGAAAAAAGTAGAGGTCCTCTGATCCGGAGGACGGAGCATGAAAGACTTGCTGCTCTACATCGCCAGAAACCTCGTGGATGATCCCGATGCCGTCTCCGTCACGGAGGTGCAGGGCGATCAGGAGCTGACGTTGGAGCTGCGTGTCGCCCCCGACGACATGGGCAAGGTCATCGGCCGTCAGGGTCGCATCGCAAAGGAGATCCGGACTGTCATCCGCTCCTATGCCCAGCGTACCGGCGTGAAGGTTTCCGTCGATATTGTTGATTGAAAAAGAAGCGGCGCAATGCGCCGCTTCTTTTTATCTCCCGTGGGCCTTCCCCGTTGCCTCCCCTTCCCCGCCATGTTATAATAAGAGCGTTTGCAAGGGGAGCTCTCTACGGCTGGCACACTTCCCGGCTGCGGTCCTCTTGTCCGACCCCTCCGCTTGTCTCACCATGAATCTTCTTTAAAGGAGCAATCCTATGAAATTGGAAACCATCAAGATCGGCCGCATCGTCAATGCCCACGGCATCCGGGGCGAAGTGCGGGTGCAGCCCCGGGATCTGGACCCCAACCTTCTCACCCGGTTCGACACCTTCCTGCTGGACGGCCAGCCGGTCAAGCCCTCCGCCAACCATGTCCACAAGAGCGTGGTGCTGATGAAATTCCCTGGCGTGGACGATATGAACGCCGCACTAGACCTAAAAGGCAAAGACCTTTATATCCGCCGTGCCGACGCCCATCTCCCCGAGGGCACCTACTTTGACGATGAGCTGCTGGGTTTGCAGGTCTATGATGCCGACAGCGGCGAATGTCTGGGGGAATTAGTACGGGTAGAGCAGTACCCGGCCCACCGGGTCTACACCGTCCGGGGAATTCATGAATACCTGATTCCCGCCGTGCCGGATATCTTCATCAAATCTGTGGACCTAGACGCCAATCGGATGGAAGTCCACACACTGGAAGGGATGGCCTCCGATGCAGATTGATATTTTGACCCTCTTTCCAGAGTCCATCGATGCCATGCTCAATGTCAGCATCCTGGGCCGGGCCCAGGAGCGGGGATATATCGCCATCCGCACCCACCAGATCCGCCAGTACACCACCAACAAGCAGATGCAGGTGGATGACTATCCCTACGGCGGCGGCCGCGGAGCAGTGATGCAGGCCGACCCGCTGTACCGCTGCTGGCAGCATATCTGCGACGAGGCAGGGGAGCGGGTGCATACCATCTATATGTCACCCTGCGGCAGGACCCTTACCCAGCAGGTGGCCCGAGAGCTGAAAGGACAGTATGACCACCTGATCCTGGTCTGCGGCCACTACGAGGGCGTGGACCAGCGCTTTTTGGATGAGTGCGTGGATGAGGAGATCTCCATGGGGGATTTCGTCGTCACTGGCGGCGAGATCCCGGCTATGGCCCTGGCGGACTGTTTGTGCCGCATGGTGGACGGCGTGCTGCCGGAGGAGAGCTGCTATACCGACGAGAGCCACTGGAACGGACTTTTGGAGTATCCCCAGTACTCCCGCCCGGAGGAATGGCATGGGCGCAAAGTGCCGGAGGTGCTGCTGAGCGGTCACCACGGCAATGTGGCGGACTGGCGCACTAAGGAGAGCTATAAGCGAACCATGGTCAGGCGGCCGGACCTGTGGGAGAAGTTTGATCTGACCCAGGTACACAGCCGTCACGATAAAAGGGTATTGGCTCAGGCGCTGGCAGAGTTTGAGGCGGAACGGCAGGAAGCCGCTCCGGCAGAGACAGACGAATGATATAAAAAGGACGACGGGCTTTGCCCGTCGTCCTTTTTATATCATATGTTACAGGAGCATAATGCCGGCCTTTTCGCAGGCGTCCATAGTGCCCTTATCCCACAGGCTGGCCTGCACCTCGCCGATGTGGCACGTGCCGATCATCAGCATACACAGACGGCTCTGGCCGATACCGCCGCCGATGGTCAGAGGCAGCTGGCCGCTGAGGAGCATTTTGTGGAAGGGCAGCTCGCGTCGGTCGTCGCAGCCGCGCTTTTTCAGCTGGTAGCGCATGGAGATCTCGTCCACACGGATGCCCATGGAGGAGATCTCAAAGCCACGCTGCAGCACGTCGTTCCACATAAGGATATCGCCGTTGAGGGCCCAATCGTCATAGTCCGGGGCGCGGCCGTCGTGGGGCTTGCCGGAGCCCTTGAGGTCGTCGCCGATCTGCATGAGGAACACGGTATGGTGCTCCTTACAAATGGCGTCCTCCCGCTCTCTGGGGGTCTTATCGGGCCAGCGGTCCTCCAGCTCCTGGGTGGTGACGAAATAGACCTCACGGTTCAGGGTGGTATGCAGGCTGGGGAACGCGATCTGCAGCGCGTCGTTGGTTTCTGCCACAGCGCCAACGATGGCGCGGACGGTCTGTGCCAGATAGGACATGTTGCGGTCCCGGCGCTCAATGACCTTCTCCCAGTCCCACTGGTCCACGTAGATGGAGTGGAGGTTGTCCACCTCTTCGTCGCGGCGGATAGCGTTCATGTCGGTGAACAGGCCCTTGCCGGGCTTAAAGTCGTAGCGCTTCAGCGCCAGACGCTTCCACTTGGCCAAAGAATGTACGACCTGGGCGTTTGCCCCTACGTCGGGAATATCAAAAGAGACCGGGCGCTCGACACCGTTCAAGTTGTCGTTCAAACCGGAATTCTCTTCCACAAACAGGGGAGCGGAAACACGGCGCAAATTCAGCGCCTGCCCCAAATTCACCTGAAAATTGCTCTTAATGAATTCGATCGCACGCTGCATCTCATACGTGGACAGCGGCGTCTTGTACCCAGCGGGGATCGTCAACTTGCTCATGCGTGAAACACCTCTCTTAATAAAAAATATGTTGCCATTATAGGAGATTATGACGAGAAATGCAAGTGCCATTCTAATAAATAAAAAAATGGAATGACTATCCTTGTATAAAACAGAGGAAAGCGCCCACGGGAATTCCGTGGGCGCTGATGATATGGAGGTCAGGGTGCTTACTTATAGCTCTCCATCATGGCCTTGAAGGCGGGCAGGCTGCGCTTGATCATGTCGTTGGCCACGCAGTAGCTCAGACGGAAGTAACCGGGGCAGCCGAAGCCATCGGCGGGAACGACCAGCAGATTGTGCTCCAGCTTGGCCTTCTCGGAGAACGCGTTGGCGTCACCATTGGGGGCTTTCACGAACAGATAGAACGCACCGTCGGGCTTGGCGCACTCGTAGCCCATCTCACGCAGGCTGTTATACAGCAGGTTGCGGTTCTCGTCATAGGCCACCAGATCGGGACGCTCCTCGGCGCAGCACTCGATGACCTTCTGCATCAGGGTCGGCGGGCAGACGTGGCCCATGATGCGGGCAGCGCCGGAAATAGCGGCATACACAGCGTGGGCGTCATCTGCGAAACCGGGGACGTAGACGTAACCGATACGCTCACCGGGCAGGGACAGGGACTTGGAGTAGGAATAGCACACGATGGTGTTCTTATACAGGCAGGGGATGAAGGGGACCTTCACGCCGCCGTACACCAGCTCACGATAGGGCTCGTCGGCGATGATGTAAATGGGATGGCCGTACTCAGCGCTCTTGCGCTCCAGCAGAGCGGCCAGGCCCTTCAGGGTCTCCTCGGTATACACAACGCCGGAGGGGTTGTTGGGGGAGTTGATGATGATGCCCTGGGTGTTTTTGGTGATGCGCTTCTCCACCTCGTCCAAATGGATCTGGAAAGCCTTGGTATCAGCGGGAACGACCACCAGCTTGCCGCCATTGGCATTGACAAAGGGGCGATACTCGGGGAAGAAAGGAGCAACGGCCATGATCTCGCTGTCGTGATCCACGATGAGCGCCTTGATGATGGAGATCAGCGCGGGGGCTGCGCCGCAGGTGAAGAACAGCTCATCAGCCTTGACGTCCAGGCCGAAGCGGGCGGCCAGATCCTTAGCCACAGCGGCGCGGGCGGTGTCGAAGCCGGGGGCCATGGAGTAGCCGTGCAGCTTGATGGAGTCCATCTCGTCCACAATCTTCTTGATGGACTCGTTGACCTTCTTGGGGGCGGGGATGCTGGGATTGCCCAGGGAATAGTCATAGACCTTGTCCGCACCGACCTTAGCGGCCTGCTCCAGACCGTAGGCGAACAGCTGGCGGATGACAGAGGGCGCAGTGCCGAGATTGTAGTATTCCTGATTTACCATAACATAATCTCCTCTTTTACGTTACTGTACTATGTTCATACCGATGTGCGGTATAGGAACCTTTTCTATCATAGATGCAGGAGGGAATATTGTCAAGTAATTATCAATCTCGCCGCACAAATTTGTAAAAAACGTAGTGTGGCGAAACAAATTCTTGTGCAATACGCCTTTATGCCAGCTTCATACGGCTGGCCAAAACGCTGCCCAATGCGATGGAGGCCAGCTTGGAATAGGCGCTGTCAGCGCGGCTGACCAGCACGATGGGGACTTTCGCACCCAGGATGATACCGGCGTTCTTGGCATTGCCGAACAGGTTGGCGGCCTTGCCGATGCCGTTGCCTACCTCATAGTTGGGGACGAGAAGGATGTCGGCCTTGCCCGCGCCGGGAGCGGTGTAGTGCTTGTGATGGCAGGCCTCTTCGCTGACGGCCAAATCCAGGGCTACCGGGCCGCAGACATCCATATTGTACTTGGCCCAGCGGTCGGTCATTTTGCTTAGCGCGTCGGCATCCACAGTGGACTGCACCTTGGGATTGACCTGCTCTGCACCGCAGACACAGGAGGCATTGATGTGGTCATAGCCCAGTGCCTGCAGCACCATGGCGGCGTTTTCCAGGATCTCAGCCTTCTTGTCCAGATCGGGGAAGGTGTTCACGCCGCCGTCTGTCAGCACCAGCATACGACCCAGGGCAGGGATCTCGTACAGCATGCAGTGGGTGGTAAGACGCTCGGTACGCAGACCATGCTCCTTATTAAACACGGCGCGCATCAGGTCAGCCGTGCCCAAAATGCCCTTCATGAGGAAACTGGCCTTGCCCTCGGCGCACAGGGCCACGGCCTTGGCGGCGCAGTCCTGATCGGTGTCGCCGGCGATGATCTGATAGTCGGCAGGGTTTTCGTTCAGGCCGGAGAGCATGGATTCGATCTCAGACACACGGCCCACCAGAATGGGCGTGGCGATACCTTCGCGGCGGGCTTCCACAACGGCTTCGATAACGGGCTGGTCATGAGCTGCGGCCACAGCAATAACGCCGGTCGTACCGCCCTTGGCGGCGGCAATAATGCCGTCAATGGTGTTGATCATGGCAAAATTCCTCCTAAATACGTAATTCTTTTGCTATTTAAAGCAACAAACGCACAAAAACAGCAACTAATTATAGCAATATTATACAACGCTTTGACGATAGCGTCAACGTCAAACCGAAGCATTCAATGAATTTTTTCGCATGGAAACATGAGGAAGCGTCATGTACGCCGTGGGGTTGACGCGGCAGCGGAAATAGAGTACACTGGTCGCTATGAGATTTTGACAAGAGGTGCGGTATGAAGCAGATCAAGACAATGACGCTGGCATTTACCTATGTCGGCTGTTTTTTGGGCGCGGGCTTTATCTCCGGGCAGGAGCTGTGGCAGTTTTTCGGCAGCTTCGGGAATTGGGGCTATGTGGGCTTCGCCCTGGCGGCGGTGCTGTTCACTGTCATCGGCATTCTGTTCGTCCGTTTGACGCAGATGACGCAGTGCGCCGATATGGGGAAGCTGCTCGTGCCCTGGGATGTGAAGTGGCTGCGCGGGGCTTCCGGCGCGGTGGGGGCGCTGTTCCTGTTCTTTGTGGTGGTGTCCATGTCCGCCGGTGTGGGCGCGATGCTGACGCAGCTATTCGGCGTCCCGACCTGGCTGGGCAGCGCTATGCTGATGCTGGCAGTGTTTCTGGTGGCGCTGCTGGGTGTCAGCGGTATGGTGGACGCCTTTTCCGCCATGATCCCCATTCTTGTTTTGGCGACACTGGGATTTGCCGTGGGTGCGTGGTGCACCTTCGGTACAGAGGGCATTCTGCAGCTGCATCACACGAACGTGAACCCACTGATGCCCAACTGGTTCATCGCAACGCTGACATTCGTGGCCTACAACATCCTGGGCGGTATCGGGATCATGTCGCCGGTGGGACAGTATGTGCGGGAGAAAAAGCATATCTATTGGGGCATCGCGCAGGCAGGCGTGATGCTGCTGGTGGTGGCCGGCAGCATTTTGACCAGCCTGGCCGCCTATCCCGCTGCTGTGGAGGCGGAGCTGCCCATGGTGGCGCTGGCATCTGAGCTGAACAGTACGCTGGCGACGATCTACGGGATCATGCTGCTGGTGGCCATGTTCTGCAACGCGTTGGCCAGCCTGGTGGGCCTGAGCGCATATCTGGAGCTGCGTTCTGCCTTCGTGCGCCGCCGACGCAAGGCGGTGCTGGCGGTTTTGTGCGTGCTGTCGTGGGCCGGAAGCCTGCTGGGCTTTGCGGAGATCATCGGCGTGGTATATCCCATTTTTGGGTATATCAGCATCGTTTTTCTGGTATTTATGGTCATCCATTTTGCGAAAGCAAGGAAGCAGGAAGAAAAACAGGCATAAAGGTAAATAGCTTTACAGATAAAGCAGGACCTGCACTATGTGGTGCAGGTCCTGCTTTATCTGTCTGTCAGGGCGAAAAGCGACCGGTTTCTCCTGTTGTGGGACGTATAATGGAGACAAGCGAGGTGAAACGGATGACGGTGGTGTATCTGGACCGGGTGTGGGCGCTGAACACAGCGATAGACTATTTGCTGCTGCTGGGAACGGCCCGGTTGTCCGGGTTGCCTTTGCGGCGTGGATGGCTGCTGCTGTGGGCCGCGCTGGGCGGCGCGTACGCCGTGGCGGTGTTTCTGCCAGGGATGACACTGCTGGGACATCCGCTGTGCCGGCTGGCGACAGGGTTAATTATGGCGCTGGGCGCGTTTCGCAGGCGGTGGAGACAGGCGGCACTGTTCTTCCTGCTGGCGGGCGGGCTGGCAGGCGTGGTGCTGGCACTGGGGCTGGCCGCCGGCTCACCGCTGGGGCTGGCGCAGCGGGTCTATTACGCCGATGTAAGCTGGCCCGTCCTGCTGGGGGCGACCTGCATGGGTCATATCACGCTGCACCTGCTGTTCGGGCAGGGAGCGCGGCACGGAGGAGGAGAGCTGTTGCAGATCACGATCGTCATCGACGGGAGGAAGCAGACCGTTACGGCGCTGCACGACACAGGAAACACGCTGCGCGATCCTGTGAGCGGACGAGCGGCGCTTGTGCTGGAGCAGGGAGCGGCGGTGACGCTGTGGCCCGGTGAGATGGCGGCGGTGCTGGCGCTGCCGCTGACACCGGAGGAAAAGATGGCCCGGCTGTACCGGCAGGGCTGTCCGGTGAGGCTGACGCTGCTGCCGTTCCGGGCCGTGGGAACGTCGGGCGGGCTGCTGCTGGCGGCGCGAAGCGACTACATAGAGGTGGAGGGGAAACGGTTTTGGCGGACGCCGGTGGCTCTATCGGAACAGCCGGTCAGCGACGGCGGTGGGTATCATGCCCTGTGGGGCGGAGAGGGAGGAAGGGCACATCATGCTGAGGGAGAAGCTCATAGGTCTGCTGGCGTGGCTTCGCAGGAGATGCAGGCCGGATAAGATCATGTATATCGGAGGCAGCGACACGCTGCCTCCGCCGCTGCCGCGGGATGAGGAGGCGGAGATGCTGCGCCGTCTGGACGAAGGGGAGTTTGCTGTGCGGCAGGTGCTGATCGAGCGCAACCTGCGGCTGGTGGTCTACATCGCGCGGCGGTTTGAAAACACGGGTATCAACATCGAAGATCTGATCTCCATCGGAACGATCGGGCTTATCAAGGCCATCAATACGTTCCGGATGGATAAGAATATTAAGCTGGCCACCTATGCCTCCCGGTGCATTGAGAACGAGATATTGATGTTGCAGGACGACATGATGGCGGACGATGTGGTGTCGCGTCCGATGTACGGCTTCAACTCATCCTACCAGTTT
>USGS01000069.1 GCA_900554275.1 uncultured Eubacteriales bacterium | reverse complement strand
TTCAAGATGATTTCCGCGTGATATTTCACAGCCTTCAAAAAGATACTTTTGTTGAGTACCTCACAGACAAAGAATACGACGAGTATTTTGGATAGAAAAAGAGCTATCTGACTTCATTGGAAATCAGATAGCTCTTTTCTTGTGAATAATGAAATTCTGTTGCCAAATCGTTGCCACGAGGGGCATCAAGGCTCAAAAAATCCAGTATTTACGGGCTTTTTTCAAGCTATGAAATTATTCCCACTCCACGGTGGCGGGGGGTTTGGAGGTGATGTCGTAGCAGATGCGGTTGATGTGCTTGACCTCACCCACGATGCGGCCGGACACCTTGTCCAGCAGCTCATAGGGCAGACGAGACCAAGTGGCGGTCATGAAATCCTGGCTCTGCACAGCGCGAAGGGCCAGCGTATAATCGTAGGTGCGCTCATCGCCCATAACGCCCACGCTCCGCAGGTCGGTGAGCACGGCAAAGAACTGGCTGGTGGTGCGGTCCAGGCCGGCCAGTTTCATCTCCTCACGGAAGATGGCGTCGGCATCCCGCAGGATGGCCAGCTTGTCCTCCGTCACCTCACCGATGACGCGGATAGCCAGTCCCGGGCCGGGGAAGGGCTGACGCCACACAAGCTCGTCCGGCAGGCCAAGCTCTGTGCCCAGCTTGCGGACCTCATCCTTGAACAGGCGGCGCAGGGGTTCGACGATGTCCTTGAAGTCCACGCAGTCGGGCAGACCGCCTACGTTGTGATGGCTCTTGATGACCACACTCTCGCCGCCCAGACCGGACTCCACCACGTCGGGGTAGATCGTACCCTGGGCCAGGAAATCCACCGCGCCGATCTTCTTGGCTTCCTCCTCGAACACGCGGATGAACTCCTCGCCGATGATCTTGCGTTTATGTTCCGGCTCGGTGACGCCTGCCAGCCTGCTGAGAAAACGCGGTCCGGCGTTGACGCGGCGCACGTCCACATGGAACTGGTGTTTCATGACCTGTTCCACTTGGTCGCCCTCGTCCTTGCGCAGCAGGCCATGATCCACAAAGATGCAGGTCAGCTGATCACCTACGGCGCGCTGGAGCAGGGCGGCGGCCACAGAGCTGTCTACGCCGCCGGACAGAGCCAACAGAACGCGGCCGTCGCCGATCTTGCGGCGGCACTCGGCCACAGCCTCCTCCAGATAGGAGGCCATGGTCCACTCAGGACCAAAGCCGCAGATGCGGTACAGGAAGTTCTGCAGCACCTGCGTGCCGTACTCCGTATGCAACACTTCCGGATGGAACTGGACACCATAGAGCTTGCGGGTGTCATCCGCCACGGCGGCGAAGCCGCAGCCGGCGGTGGTGGCGACGACGGAGAAGCCGGGGGCGATGCGCTCCACCTCAACGCCGTGGCTCATCCAGCAGATAGACGTCTCGGGGATGCTATCGAACAGGGGAGAGGGGGTGTGGGCCAGCTGGATCTTGCCGTACTCACGGGTCTCCGCCTTGCGGCACTGGCCGCCAAGCAGCTGCATCATCAGCTGCTGACCATAGCAGATGCCCAGCACGGGGATACCCATCTCAAACAGGGCCTTGTCCACCATGGGGGCGTTGGGCTCAAACACCGTGGCAGGACCACCGGTGAGGATCAAAGCATCCGGCCCGAAGGCGCGGATCTCGTCCATGGACAGGCGGAAGGACTTGATCTCACAGTAGACGCCGCATTCACGGACACGGCGGGCTACCAGCAAATTATACTGGCCGCCAAAGTCTAGTACCAGAACCTTCTTCATGTCAGCTATCCTCCCGGAAACGGATCACACCGCCCTCGGCACTGTCGATGATGGCCAGGGACTTGATGGGGTAACCCTCCCGGCGCAGGCTGTCGCCGCCGTCCTGGAAGCCCTTTTCCACGGCTACGCCGATGCCTGCCAGCGTTGCGCCGGCCTTGTTGACGATGTCGATAAGGCCGCGCATGGCATAGCCCTTGGCCATGAAGTCGTCGATGATCAGCACGCGGTCATCCTTGGTGATCCAGTCCTGGCTCACCAGCAGGGTGACTTTCTTTTTGTACGTGTAAGAAAAAATGTCGCTCTGGTACAGACCGCCCTCGATATTGTCGCTCTTGGCCTTCTTTGCAAAGACCATGGGAACGCCATATCTCTGAGCACAGATCGTCGCCAAAGCGATACCGCTGGCCTCGGCGGTCAGCACCATCGTGATATTCTTTACGTCGAAATACTTTGCAAATTCATCCGCCATATCACTCATCAGAGCCGTATCGACCCGGTGGTTCAAAAATCCGTCCACCTTGATGATGCTGCCGGGCAGAACACGGCCCTCCTTGATGATGCGGTCCTTCAGCTGCTGCATTGTCACCACTTCCTCTCAAAAATATATTGAACTTATCTTACCTGATTTCACGCGGAAAAACGACATGGAAAATGGAAGAACTATTCGGGGGAACATACCGGTTTTTTGTGGGTTTTACCGGGGAAAACGTTCCCAAACGCCAAGGGCATACGCCGCGCTCATTCCTTCGATAAGCTGTCCTTCACAAAGGCGGTGAAGCGCTCCGCAGCGGCGGACTGAGGAACGTCATTCAGCAGGCACATATCTACGCTGCGGGCCGGGATCTCAAAGCTGGTATTGAGCTTTTTCAGCCGTCCGCTCTCCAGATCGCGGTGCACGAATTCCTCCGTTACACCGGCCACGCCGAAGCCGATGGCCGCCAGATCCACCAGCAGGCTGCGGGCGCCCAGCTCGATCTCGGGGTTCAGGCGCAGGCCGTTCTGCAGGAAATACCGCTCCAGGTACAGGCGGCTGGACGCCTTGCGCTCCAGCAGGATCAGGGGAAACGCGGCGATCTCATCCAGGGAGTAGATGTGGTCAAAGTCGCAGGGGTATTCTGCGCCGGCTACGAAGATGGAGTGGGTGTTAAAGCAGGGATAGATGTCCAGCGAAGAGGTATCTGACGGTGTGCTGGCAAAGGCGATGTCCACCTTGCCGGAGCGCAGCAGGCCCAGGACCTTGTGGCTGCGGCCAGACACGATCTGGATGTGGATGGCGGGGTGCTGCTTATGGAAGCTGTCCAGGTAGGGCAGCAGAAACTGGCTGGTGACGGTGTCGCTGGCGCCGATGATGAGCTTGCCCATTTGCAGCTCCCGGGTCTGGGACAGCTTTTCCTCGCCCGTCTCCAGCAGGCCCATTGCGCTGCGGACGTACTCGTACAGCATCTGGCCCTCCGCCGTCAGGGTAACGCCCCGGGAATTGCGGGCAAACAGACGGGTCTGCAGGTCGTGCTCCAGCTGCTTGATGGACTGGCTCACGGCGGACTGGGAGATATACAGTGCCTGGGCTGCGGCGGTGATATTGCCCACCTCAGCCACCTCTTTGAATACGCGGTACAGCTCCAGCTTGACAGACATGAAAAACGCCTCCTATTAGGTAAATGAATAGCGCGCGCTGCGCTATCTGACACAATTATATCAAATATTCCGCCGAATACAAGGGGAAATTGCATCAGGAGGGCGGTTTTCCCTTGCATAAATCCACGGCGTGTGGTAAGATATGTGCCATTGAACGAGATATAAGGAGTACGCCCATGAATAGATTGAAGGATCTGTGGTCCGGGCAGGACCTCATCAACCGCATCATCCTCATTTCAGGGGTGGCGGTGTTCATTTGGTGTCTGATAAAGGGGCAGGGAATGTATGGCCTGGTGATCCTGCTCGTCATGGCTTTTCTGATGATCAGCCGCTTTAACAGCCTGACCAAGCGCCGCGGCCGCCTGTACGGCACGATGTATTTCCATATGCCCGATGGGGAACTGGTGCCGCGCACCTTTGAGCAGGTCAAGACCGAATACGTCAAAGGCGGACAGAGCCGCTATGCCGACCGCAAGGTGTCGGTGTGCTTCCCCTGGTGGCGCATTACAAGCGACGGACAGGGCGACACAGGCTTCGGACTGTCCATCCTCCTCAAGAGCAGCGCGGAGCTGGCGGCGGAGGCCGCCGGGCTGAAGCGGGGCGATTTCGTCCGCGTCACCGGGAGCATCGAGGCGGTAAATAAGGGCTATTTTGTCATAGGCAAGCTGGAAGAGCTGACCCGTATCACCGAGGACGAGATGTTCCCGCTGCGGGATAAATTTCAGAAGTGACCAAAATTCTTTGGAACAAAGGAGATAATAACTATGAGCTTTATGATCGAGACGTCTGCGCGTCATATCCACCTGACCCAGGAGACGGTGGAGAAGCTGTTCGGCGAGGGCTATCAGCTGACCATCCGCAAGCCTCTGTCCTATCCTGGCCAGTACGCCAGCAATGAGCGGCTGACCATTGTTGGCCCGAAGAAGGAAATGGCCAACGTGTCCATCCTCGGTCCGGTCCGCAAGGCTGACCAGGTGGAGGTCTCCGCCACCGACGCCCGCACGCTGGGCATCGACGCTCCTGTCCGCGAGAGCGGCGACGTGAAGGGCAGCGGTGCGTGCAAGCTCATCGGGCCGAAGGGCGAGGTGGAGCTGTCCGAGGGTGTTATCGTGGCAAAGCGCCATCTGCACATTCTGGAGAACGAGGCCAATGAGCTGGGTGTCAAGAATGGCGACTTCATCAAGGTGGCCTGCGGCGGCGAAGGCCGTAAGCTGATCTTCGACGATGTGGTGGTCCGCGTCAACAAGGACGGTGCTACCACCATGCACATCGACACTGATGAGTCTCAGGCTGCCGGCAACCCCACCGTGGGTGAGATCTACCGCTGAAAACATCAGGACGAAAAACTGACCGCCCGGTGGGCGGTCAGTTTTTTCGTCCTGATGCCGTTATTTTACCGTGGTGATGGTCACATCTCCGCTGACAGTCTGAAACTCCCAGGGTGCGTCCTTCGTGTGTGTCACGGGAACATCGCTGCTGAACTGGCCGCTGGTGGTGCGGAGCTCCACAGACAGCACCGAAGTGGTCTTGCCAGTGGGGATGGCCAGCGTGACCGGACCGCTGGAGGTCTCAATGTCCAGTTCCGTGGGCAGGATGTCCAGCGTCAGATCCACATTTCCGCTGACACTGTCCGTTTCCAGCTCCTGGGTGCGGACGCTGCCGGAGATCGCCCCGCTGGTGGTGGAGAGGGAGATACTGGCGGCGTTGGCGGCATTGACGCTGACGGCGCCGCTGACGGAGGTCACGTCCAGCTCATCCAGCGTCAGGGTGTCCTCATCTGTCAGATCGACGGACACAGCGGCACTGACCGTATCAATATCTAACGCGTGAAGCACCATGCTCCGGGGCAGCTTTAGCATCAGATGCTTTTTCTCCGATACGCTCAGCAGCTGGGGCTGGGAACGGATGTCCAGCGTGCTGTCGTCCTCGTTTACGCGCCACTCCATAGGCACGCTGACGGCGCCGTCATCGGCCAAGGTTTCCTTAATTTCGATGCCTTCGCCGTCGTACAGCTCCACACTGACACTGCCGGAGATCCATTCAATGTCGATGGAGCGGAAACCGTTCAGCTGCACCACGTCCGCGCCGCCCAGCGTATAGCCGCTGTCGGGTTTAACGGTGGTGACGGCGGCATCAGGTGTGCCGCTGTTTTCGGGCTTTACGGGGTAGCCGCAGGCCGCCAGGGCCAGCAAAGCGCCCAGCAACAAAAGCAGCGCGGCCAGTTTTTTCATAAGGGCATACCTCACTTTCGCAGTTTCTCCCAAATGGCGACCTGACCTGTTTCGCGGGTACGGGCCATGTCGATGACCCGCTGGTTTCGGCTGCCCCGGAATTGGAGGGAGATGTCTTTCAACGCCTTTTCAAAGCGGCCATCTACCAGAATGTCGATGCAGGCCAACAGGTCGTCCGTCACTTCGCAGCGGGGATAGCTGCCATCCTTCAGCAGCTCGTCCTCCAGCCGGAAACCGGTGAAGCACCAAATATCCTTGTTGGGGTATTTATCCCGCACCTCGCGCAGGAGCGGTAGGAGGTCGCGCTGGTTCTTCGGCTCAAAGGGCTCACCGCCCAGCACCGTCAGGCCGTGGACAAAGGGCTTGTCCAGCTCGGCAAAGATCTCTGCCTTCGTATCCGTCGTAAAGGGCGCTCCGTAATGGAAGTCCCAGGTTTGGGGCTGGAAGCAGTCGGGACAGTGGTTGGTGCAGCCGGATACAAACAGTGTGACGCGGACACCCGCCCCATTGGCGATGTCGTATTTTTTCAGCTCTCCGTAGTACATGGAAAGACCTCCTGATGGTGGGTAGTATAAGGGAAAATCCTTAAATTAACATTAAAAATGAGGTGGATCTGAAAAGGGCGGGGCGGGCTGTGGCCCGCCCCATTGTATGCTGTGATGATGGCTTACAGGTGCAGCACTCGGTCCTTGATCTCCTGGGTACGGCCCTGATTCCAGAACTGTGTGCCGATATAACCGCAGGTGCGCCGCGCCACGTTCATTTTATCCTGGTCGGTGTTGCCGCACTGAGGGCATTTCCAGATCAGCTTGCCGTCCTCCTCGACGATCTCGATCTCGCCGTCCCAGCCACAGACCTGGCAGTAGTCACTCTTAGTGTTCAGCTCGGCGTAGATGATATGGTCGTAGATGAACTTCATGACCTCCAGCACCGCGTCCAGATTGTTCTGCATATCCGGCACTTCCACGTAGCTGATGGCGCCGCCGGGGGAGAGGTGCTGGAACTGCGCCTCGAACTCCAGCTTCTTGAAGGCGTCAATGGGCTCGGTGACGTGGACGTGATAGCTGTTGGTGATATAGCCCTTGTCGGTGATGCCCTCAATGACGCCAAAGCGCTTCTGCAGGCACTTGGCGAATTTATACGTGGTGGACTCCAGCGGCGTGCCGTACAGGGAGAAGTCGACGTTATGCTGGGCCTTCCACTTCTTGCAGGCGGCGTTCAGCGCGTTCATGATCTCCAGCGCGAAGGGGGTGGCGGCCGGGTCGGTGTGGGATTTGCCGGTCATGTACTTCACGCACTCGTACAATCCCGCATAGCCCAGGGAGATGGTGGAGTAGCCGCCGTACAGCAGCTTGTCGATGGGCTCACCCTTCTTCAGGCGGGCGCACGCGCCGTACTGCCACAGAATGGGGGCGGCATCGGACAGTGTGCCCTTCAGCCGTTCATGGCGGCACAGCAGCGCCCGGTGGCACAGCTCCATGCGGTCATCGAAGATACGCCAGAACTTTTCAATATTGCCGCCGGAGCTGAGGGCGATGTCCGGCAGGTTCACGGTGACAACGCCCTGGTTGAATCGGCCGTAATACTTGGGCTGGCCGTTTTCGTCCACATAGGGGGTCAGGAAGCTGCGGCAGCCCATGCAGGGATAGCAGTGACCTTCGCCGTTCTTGTCCACCTTCAGCTCCAGCATCTTCTTCTCGCTGATGTAGTCGGGAACCATGCGCTTAGCGGTACACTTGGCCGCCAGCTTCGTCAGATACCAGTATTTGCTGTCCTCTGTGATGTTGTCCTCCTCCAGCACATAGATCAGCTTGGGGAAGGCGGGCGTCACCCATACACCCTTTTCGTTCTTTACGCCCTGATAGCGCTGGAGCAGCGTTTCCTCAATGATGAGGGCCAGGTCGTCCTTTTCCTGCTGGTTCTTGGTCTCACCCAAATACATGAACACCGTGACGAAGGGAGCCTGTCCGTTGGTGGTCAGCAGCGTCACCACCTGATACTGAATGGTCTGCACGCCGCGGCGGATCTCCTCCCGCAGGCGTTTTTCAGCGATGGCGTTGATGTTATCCTCGGTGACGGACACGCCTACGGCGTCGAACTCGCTGCGGACGCTGGCACGGATCTTCTCGCGGCTTACCTGCACGAAGGGGGCGAGGTGGGTCAGGGAGATGGACTGACCGCCATACTGGTTGCTGGCTACCTGGGCCACGATCTGGGTGGCGATGTTGCAGGCGGTGGCGAAGCTGTGGGGCTTTTCGATGAGTGTGCCGGTAATGACAGTGCCGTTCTGGAGCATATCCTCCAGATTCACCAAATCGCAGTTGTGCATGTGCTGGGCGTAATAGTCGCTGTCGTGGAAGTGGATGATGCCCTCGCGGTGGGCCTCCACAATATCCTGGGGCAGCAGAATGCGCTCACTGAGGTCGCGGCTGACCTCACCGGCCATATAGTCCCGCTGGGTGGAGTTCACCACCGGGTTCTTGTTGGAGTTCTCCTGCTTGGCCTCTTCGTTGTTGCATTCGATGAGGGAAAGGATCTTGTCATCGGTGGTGTTGGACTTGCGCACCAGGGAGCGGGTGTAGCGGTAGGTAATATAGTGCTTAGCTACCTCAAACGCGCCGTGGGCCATGATGTAGTGCTCCACCATGTCCTGGATCTCCTCCACGGTGGGAGCGCGGTTCATCTTCTGGCACTGCAGCTCTACGGATTCAGCAATGCGCTGGATCTGCACCGGCGTCATGCGGTCCACTTCC
>USGS01000068.1 GCA_900554275.1 uncultured Eubacteriales bacterium | reverse complement strand
AAAGCGCCCCGCCGCGGCATAGGGGCGATGCGCAGCTTCACGGTACCACCCTAATTGACGGCACAGCCGTCTTCTTAGCCGCCCTGTAACGGGAGCGTCCCGTGCCGCTCATCGCAGCCAGCTCGAAAGGGGCTGCTGCCGTACCGTTCCCAACGGGCTCGCACCCTCCCCGTCTCGCTTTGGGCAGCCGCGGCAGCTCATCTTTCTCATCGCCTGTTTCATAGACGTATTTTACCACAAACTTTCCCGATGTCAACACGAATATACCGTTCTTTTCACCTTTTTTGTACCTTCTTCCTCTTGCCTTTCCCCGCCGCTGTGCTATACTGATAACCGCTATGTTTACACAGAAAGGGACAAATTTCATGGAAAAGCTCTCCCATAACGACCATATCGACCTGTACCGCCACCTGGCCTTCTGCACCGTGGGCGGCTTCTTCGGCGGCTACGCCATCCTGGTCCACAGCGGCATCATGGGCAACGCCCAAACGGTGAATCTGATAGAGCTGCTGATGGACTTCCTCCGGGCCGACGGCCACGGCATCCTGCTCCACACCGGTGCGCTGCTCATCTACCTCCTGGGCACGATGCTGACGGTGCTGCTGCCCCACTGGTTCGGCACGGATACGCATCTAGTGTCCCCGTTCATCACCGCCGCGGCCGCCGTTACCGTGTCGTTCCTGCCGCCGGACCTCACCGCCGTCATCGCGCTGTACCCCATTTTCTTCGCCATGAGCTTCCAGTGGAGCAGCTATGCCGGTGCGCGTGGCTTTTACAGCTCCACCATCTTTTCCACCAACAACACGAAGCAGGCGGCCCTGGCCCTGGCCAGCTACCTGTGTGACCGTGACCGGGCGCACCTGCGGAAGCTGAAATTCTACGCCCTGACGCTGCTGTGCTTTCACATCGGCGCAACGGCCTCCTACTTTGCCGTAGACTGGCTGCACGTCCAGGGCGGACTGCTGGTGTTGCCCTTTGTGGCCTGGGGCTATGTGCTGGCGGTGTGCGAACGCCGTCATGAGGCTTTGGCGGAGATCCCGGAGACCATCCCCGACAACACCGCACATCCCAGCGTATAAGCTGAAAAAGAACCGCCAGAAGGCTGCATTTTCACAGGCGCACATTGTGGCACGAGGGCAGCTGGTGTGGAAGCCGGTGCAGGGATCATCCTCAGCGACTCCAGTGCCTGTCGGCATAGATAATACCATCCTCATTTGCATCCTCATCGAAGGGAGTGCCGCCTTCGCATGCGATATTATCCAGCTTTTCCGAAATGGCATGGTTTACATAGTGAACCTTACGCCATCTTTTCGACTAATATCCTCTTTCTCTATCTCATTCTGATTTTCTTATTAATTAACTCTCTGAGCAAATCTGTAAAAAGAACTGCTCCCGGTCGGCCTCTGCAGGCCGCCCGGGAGCAGTTCCTTTTCATCATATCGTCACGTTCCGCCGGTCACACCAGGTGGCTGCCGGTCAGCCCGAAGCTGACGGCGATGGCGGCGTCCACCTTCTCCATCACCGCACCGTCCACTCGTCCCATGCGCTCGCGCAGCCGCTTTTTGTCCAAAGTGCGGATCTGCTCCAGCAAGATCACGGAGTCCTTTGGCAGGCCGCTGCCCTGGGCCGCCAGGGCAATATGGGTGGGCAGCTTGGCCTTGCCGAGCTGGGAGGTGATGGCGGCGGCGATGACGGTAGGGCTGTGGCGGTTGCCGGTGTCGTTCTGCACGATGAGCACCGGGCGCACGCCGCCTTGCTCACTGCCCACCACCGGGCTTAGATCGGCGTAATAGATGTCGCCGCGTCTGACAGTCGTATCCACACAGTTCACACTCCGAGGCAAGAAGTACCGGAGGGATATGTCCTCAGGTCACTTCCATTGTCCCACGCAGCCGGGGAATTTATACGCCCACCGGGCAAATTCCGTTTGTTCCGTCCGCTACATCCTATGCGGCTGTGTGTCCGGCGGTGTCAGAACCGCAGCAGCAGCTCCCGCTCCACCTCCGCACCGTTTTGCAGGTAGACGCGGGGCACACGGCGGCTGACGGCGCAGACCAGCTCATAGGGAATGGTGTCGGCCAGGGCGGCCAGCTCCCCCACCGGATGATGCGCGCCGAACACCTCCAGCTCGTCCCCCACCTGCACCTCCGGCAGGTCCGTCAGGTCCACCATGGACATATCCATGCAGATACGTCCGCGCTGGGGCGCGTCGCCGCCGGGGGCGGCGAAGGCGCATTTGCCGGACAGGCAGCGGAAGAAGCCGTCGGCGTAGCCGTAGGGCACGACGCCCATACGGGTGGTGCGGGGTGTGGTATACAGGCGGCCGTAGCTGACATCCGTGCCGGGCCCGTAGATCTTGATGGTGCTGACGGTGGTCTTGAGCGTCATCACCGGGCGCAGGCCCAATCTCTCCGCCAGCTCGCCGCAGCCGTACAGCAGGATGCCGGGCCGCACCATATCCATATAGCTCTCCGGCCACGAGGCCACCGCGCCGGAGTTGGCGCAGTGACGGATGGCAAAGCGCCGGCCGCGCTGCTGCTCCACCGTGCCGATGACCCGGCGGAACAGGTCCAGCTGCTGCCGGGTGTAGGCGGCGCTGTCCCCGTCCGGCTCGTCGGCCACGGCGAAGTGGGTGAAGATGCCCTCTGCGTACAACCCAGGCAGGGCGCAGGCGCGGCATATATCCGCCGTGCCGGTGTCGAAATGCTCCCCGGAGACGAGATAGCCCAGGCGGGACATCCCTGTGTCCACCTTGATGTGCACCGTCAGCGTGCCGCCCAGGCGGACGGCCTCCTCGCTGTATTCCAGGGCCTTGGCCTGGCAGGTCACGGCCTGGGTGATGTGCAGGTCTATCAGGCGGCCCACCTGCTCACGGGGCGTATGACCGAGGATGAGGATGGGCATGGTGATACCGCCGTGGCGCAGCTCGGCAGCCTCATCGATGCTGGACACGGCCAGATAGTCCGCTCCCAGGGCCTGCAGCGTGCGGGAGACCTGCACCGCGCCGTGGCCGTAGGCATCGGCCTTGACCACGCCCAAAAATTTGACGTTCTCCCCTACCCGCTGCCGCAGAGCGCGGTAGTTATAGGCCAGGGCGTCCAGGTCGATCTCCGCCCACGTTCTCTTCAGTGTGGATTCCATAATAATTATCCCTCCGTTTGGCAGGTGAAGGACAGCATCTTCACTGTCAGCACCACCTGTCCGTTTTGTGAAAATTCCCCATAGAGGGGGATGAGCGTCACCTTGTCCAGCCATACGGCACATTGCACCGGCGCGCCGCTGCGGCCCACGGTGTCCAGTGCCAGGCGCAGACAGGGCGTGTCCCCCAGCTGCTCCTCGTTCTGCTCCGTAAGGTAGCCGCCGGACAGGGCGTCCAGCAGGTAGGGCAGGCAGTTGGCCGGGCAGACATCCGTGGACGCGCCGGCGGGCAGCAGCGTGTCGCCGCTGCGGACGGACAGCGTATCCCCCGCCAGCACGGCGGTAAGGCCCGCCAGCTCTGACGGCGCGTTGACGGTGGTGACGGACTGGCCCGCCGGATCGTACCGGCAGGTCAGGGTGAAGACGCGGCCAGCCGCATCGGCGCAGCTGACCACCTCCGCCTCCAGCTCCGCCGAGGTGACGGAGCGGTACTGCTCCTGCACGTCGAGGGCTTTTCGCCCACCGCAGCCGCACAGGAGCAGCAGGCAGGCCAGCATGGGCAAAACGGTCTTTTTCACGGTGTTCCCTCCCTTGTTTCATCGGGAAGGCTCTCCGCTTATTCCACCTCTTTCAATGCATAGGGCAGCTTCTCTATCATATCCACGGGGGTCATGCCCCGGCGGCCCTTGTCGGCGGCGGCCAGATCCCCGGCCCGGCCATGCAGCCATACGGCGGCGCAGCAGGCGGCGAAGGGCTCTGTGCCCTGGGCCAGCAGGGACGCCAGCAGGCCCGTCAGCACGTCGCCGCTGCCGCCCTTGGCCATGCCGTCATTCCCGGTGGTGTTCACCGCCAACCGTCCGTCCGGCGCAGCCACCACGGTGCGGCGGCCCTTGCGGACGAGGTACACACCGTGGCGGACAGCGAAGTCCGATGCGGCGCTCTCCCGGGGCGCGGCCATATCGCCGCCGATGCGGGCCAGCTCGCCGTCATGGGGCGTCAGCACTGTGACCAGACTGCGGCGGCAGGACAGTTCATCTATATGCCCGGACAGGGCGTTTATGCCATCGGCGTCCAAAACCAGCGGAAGCTCCATCGTCAGCAGCCGACGGGTCAGGGCGTCGGTTTCGTCCCCCCGGCCCATGCCGCAGCCGATGGCCAGTACGTCGCACCCGGCGGCGCGGCGGCGCAGCTCCGCCTCCGCGTCCAAAGAGAGCCTGCCCTCCGCGGAGGGCAGCGGGAAGGGCATGGCCTCGTCGCACTTTACCGCCGCGATGGGCCAGACCTCCTGGGGCACACCCAGGAACACCAGCCCGCAGCCGCCCCGAACCGCGCCCCGGGCGCACAGCACCGGCGCTCCGGTATAGCCCACGCTGCCGCCCAGCAGGCAGACCTTGCCGAATGTGCCCTTGTGGCCCGCCGGGTCGCGGGCGGGCAGCGCGCTTTTCACATAGTCCCGGTCGATGGCAAACACGGTACCCCTCCCCTGCGCGTTGTTTTTGTATAGTATAGCACATTTGTCAATCGCACTTTCTGCTTTTTTCGTTGCGTCAGGGGAAAAAAGTGCTTGCAAGTTTCTTTTTTGTGTGGTATAAATGGTTGCATCAAAGAAAAAATGTGATGAACAGGAAAATCTGCACCTCACACCTCCGTCAGAGAGAGCCGGTCGTCGGCTGCAAGCCGGCTCGGGAAGTGCCGCAGTGTTCGCCTGGGAGCTGCCGCGAGGAAATGCGCGGACGGGTCGTCCTCCGTTAACGGGAAACGAGTGCGCAGGCTGTGCCTGCGAAGCCGGGTGGTACCACGGAAGTTCGCCTTTCGTCCCTGTATGAGGGATGGAAGGCATTTTTTTATCCCTAAATCAAACTCTCAAAAGGAGGAAGCGCTTGATATGAAAGAGAAACTGGAACAACTGCTTGCCGAAGGCAAGGCACGGATCGAGGCTGTCCGCAGCGAAACGGAGCTGCAGGACATCAAGGCCGCGCTGCTGGGCAAGCAGGGCAGCCTGACGGAGCTGATGAAGGAGCTGCCCAAGCTGGATGTGTCGCTGCGCCCGGAGATGGGCAAGGCGGTGAATCAGGTAAAGGGCCAGCTCTCCGCCCTGCTGGACGCGCGGCGTGACGAGCTGAAGATGAAGGCCTCGGAGGTCGACCCGGACTTCGACATCTCCGTGCCGGGCACGCTGCCCCTCAGCGGCGGCCTGCACCCCATCACCCAGATGTGCTACGACCTGAACGACGCTTTCCGCTCCATGGGCTTCGAGATCTACGAGGAGGACGACATCACCAGCGAGCTGTACGGCTTCGACAATCTGAACTTCCCGCCGGATCACCCCGCCCGGGAGAGCATGGACACCTACTGGCTGGCGGGCCACGACACCGGCAAGTGCTGGGACAAGCTGTGCCTGCGTCCCCATCTGACCGGCGGCTCAGTGCGCTATATGCAGACCCACAAGCCCCCCTACCGCTTCGTGTATCCCGGCCGCGTCTACCGCAACGAGACCACCGACGCCCGGCACGAGCGTGCGTTCTTCCAGTACGAGGCGCTGATCGTGGACAAGGATTTCACCTTCTCCTCCGGCAAGGTGATGATCAAGAGCATTCTGAGCAAGGTGTTCGGCCGGGATGTGCCGGTCCGTATGCGCGCCGGATTCTTCCCCTTCGTCGAGCCGGGCTTTGAGATCGACATGGGCTGCCTGGTCTGCGGCGGCAAGGGCTGCAGTGTGTGCAAGCACGTGGGCTGGATCGAGGTCATGCCCGGCGGCACGCCCCATCCCAACGTACTGAAGGCCGCGGGCCTTGACCCCAACGAATACACCGGCTTCTATGTCAACATCGGGCTTGACCGGCTGGTGATGATGCGCTACGGCGTGGACGACGTGCGTCTGTTCCACAGCGCCGACCTGCGCTTCCTGGAACAGTTCCATTAAGGGAGGGCTGAAAAATGAAAGTATCACTGAATTGGATCAGAGACTATGTGAAGCTGCCGGCGGACGCCGACCTGAAAAAGCTGGCCTTTGACCTGACCATGTCCACCGTGGAGGTGGAGGACACCGTGGACCTGGGCGCTGCCTTCCACGACATGGTGGTGGGGGTCATCAACACCATTGAACAGCACCCCAACGCCGACAAGCTGAGAGTGTGCAAGACCGACATCGGCGGCGGCGACATCAAGGACATCGTCTGCGGCGGCAGCAACCTGCGCGAGGGCATGAAGGTGGCCGTGGCGCTGCCCGGCTCTGTGTGCCGCTGGCACGGCGAGGGCGAGCCTGTGGAGATCAAGAAGAGCAAGCTCCGTGGCGTGGAGAGCTACGGCATGATCTGCGGTGCGGTGGAGATCGGGCTGGAGAGCCTGTTCCCCTCCACGGAGGAGGCGCACATCCTCGACCTGAGCGAGTTCGACGCACCCGCCGGCACACCGCTGGCAGACGCGCTGGACCTGAACGACATCATTTTGGAGATCGACAACAAATCCATGACCAACCGGCCTGACCTGTGGGGTCACTACGGCATCGCCCGCGAGATCGCGGCGCTGTACGACCTGCCCATGGTGGAATTCCCCCACTTCGACCGGAACGTGGAGAACACCGCCGGCTTCCACGTCACCGTGGAGGACGCGGAGCGCTGCCCCCGGTATCTGTCCGCGCAGATCGAGGGTCTGTACGTGAAGCCCTCCCCCTATCAGATGCAGAGCCGCATTTGGAAGGTAGGTATGCGCCCCATCAACGCCCTGGTGGACGTCACCAACTACGTGATGCTGGCCACCGGCCAGCCCACCCACGCCTTTGACTCCGACCACATTGCCGGTCACGTCATCGTGCGGCGGGCCGGTGAGGGCGAGAAGCTGCTGCTGCTCAACGGCAAGGAGCTGACCCTCAGCTCTGACGATCTGGTCATCGCCGACGACGCCGGCGTGGTGGGTCTGGCGGGCGTCATGGGCGGCGCGAAGGACTCCATCCTGCCTGAGACCAGCAAGGTCATTCTGGAGGTGGCCAACTTCGACGCCAAGGGCATCCGCCGCACGGCGCTGCGGTACGACAACCGCACGGAGGCGTCCGCCCGCTACGAGAAGGCCATCGATCCGGAGCGCTGCGACCAAGCCTTTGACCTGTCTATGCAGCTGTTCCGGGAGCTGTACCCCGAAATGCAGGTGACGGGTCTTGTGGACCAGTACCCCCAGCATCTGAAGCAGGCGGAGATCGACGTGGCCCTGAGCTGGCTGGAGCGCCGCCTGGGCAAGCGCCTGCCGCCGGAGGAGATCCGGCACAAGATGGAGCTGCTGGGCTACACCATCACCTTCAGCGGTGACAATATGCACGTGGTCGTGCCCACATGGCGCTCCACCGGCGACGTGTCCATCCAGGCGGACATCATGGAGGAGGTCGCCCGGATGTACGGCTACGAGAACTTCGAGGCCGCCCCCATCACCACCTCCTTCGACGGGGCCATCAACCAGCTGGATAAGGATCTGGAGCGGCGCATCAAGGAGTATCTGGCCATCCGCTGCGGGATGCAGGAGATCTTCACCTATCCCTGGATGGACGAGCAGTACGTCAACGCCATTTTGCAGGACACCGCCGGGATCCTGGCCCTGTCCACCCCGCCGTCTCCCTCCGAGCGGCTGATCCGCTCCTCCCTGCTGCCCAACCTGTGCAAGGCCGTGGTGAAGAACGAGCGCTACTTCACGGAGTTCTCCCTGTTTGAAACGGCCCAGGTGTTCAAGGACGCGGACTATTCCGCCCCCTATGACCCCCGGGAGCTGCTGCCCTCCCAGCGCAAGAACATCGCCGGCGCCTTCGCCGGTGACAGCAAGAACGTCACCGACCTATTCCGCCGGGCCAAGGGCGTTATCGAGAGTATGCCCCGGTACACCCATATGGAGGGCTTCACCTTCCGCCAGGAGAAGCGCCCGGTGTGGGCCGACCAGGTGGTATGGCTGAACATCTTCCTTGGCGAGGAGCAGGTGGGCAATCTGGCGCTGCTTGCCCGGAAGCCCGCCATGGCCTGCGGCATCAAGAACCTGGCGGTGATGCTGTTTGAGCTGGACGTGGACGCCTTGAAGCCCTTCCGCTCCCGCACCAACCGGTTCACCCACCTGCCGGAGTATCCCATGACCGACTACGACATCTCCCTGCTGTTCGACAGCCAGGTGAAGTGGAGCCAGATGTACGACGTCATCGCCCAGGGCATCCGGGAGGGCGGCCTGCTCCATGGGGCGGATTTTGTGGACGAGTACCACGGCAAGCAGGTGCCTGCCGGGAAGAAGTCCGTCACCATCCGGCTGACCATCGGCTCCCTGGAAAAGACCCTGACCTACACGGAGATCGAGGAGTGCGCCTCCGGCGTCATCAAGAAGCTCACCAAGCGCCTGGGCGCGGCGCTGCGCACCCGGTAAAATCCGTTTTTCCCTCTTTACAGCGCCGGAAAAATAGCGTATACTAATGGTGAATCAATAGAAAGGGGAGAAAGCCCGCATGGATGATTTCACCAGAAAGTTTGACGCCGCCCAGGATAAGGACGAGCAAATCCACTTTATCCTTACCTCCGTGTATGAGGCGCTGAAGGAAAAGGGGTACGACCCCATCAACCAGATCGTGGGCTATATCCTGTCCGAGGACCCCACCTATATCACCAACCACAACGGCGCCCGGACCCTGATCTGCAAGGTGGACCGGGACGAGCTGCTGCAGGTGC
>USGS01000067.1 GCA_900554275.1 uncultured Eubacteriales bacterium | reverse complement strand
GGCATCCGGGCGGCGCTGGGCAAGCTGTTTACCTGGAAATTCAGCATCCTGCTGTCGGTGATCGTGCTGAGCGTACTATTCTACCGACCGTTTTGCAAGTGGCTCTGCCCGCTGGGTGCGTTTTACGCGCTGTTTAACAGGGTGTCCCTGTTCCAGATGAAGGTGGACGGGAACAAATGCGTCTCCTGCGGGAAATGCGCCAAGGCCTGCAAAATGGATGTGGACGTGACAAAAACGCCCAACCACACCGAGTGCATCCGCTGCGGGATGTGCATCCGCGCCTGTCCCACCAACGCCGTCAGCTTCCGCTACGGCTTTGGAGACGGCAAAAAAGAACCTGTAGAACCTGTAGATAAATTAAAAACGGAGGAAACAAAATGAACGTAAAGAAAATCATCACACTGCTGCTGGCGCTGGTGCTGGCCGCCGGTATGGTCGCCTGTGGCACAAAGCCCGCGGAGGACACGGACGGCAAGGATGGCAGTGAAGAGGCAAAGGCGCTGTACGAGCAGCTGATGGCGCAGGAAAATGCCATCCTGTCGGAAAACACAGCTCTTTGGGAAAAGCTCTTTATGGCAGCCGATAAGGGCATGGCCATGATAGAGGACGGCGGCAACTACGGCGATTTTCTGCTCAAGACCATCGAGAACGCCAAGGATCAGTTCACCGAGGAGGAGCTGACGCTGCTCACCGGCGAGGCCACCAAGATCAAGGATATTGAGAACCAACGGGCGGAGCTGGAGACGAAGTATCCCTGGCTGTCAGAGACGCCTGATAGTGATGACAATACGAACGTCCCGGCGGGCAGCGATATGACCACGCCGCCTGACGATGGCAGTATGCAGAAGTTTCCCGCCTTTGAGGGCAAGGATCTGGACGGTAACACGGTGAAGAGCAGCGAGCTGTTCGCCAAAAACGCCGTCACCGTTGTGAATTTTTGGTTTACCACCTGTAACCCCTGCGTGGGAGAGCTTGCCGAGCTGGACGCGCTGAACAAGGAGCTTGCGGAGAAGGGCGGCGCCCTCATCGGCGTCAACACCTTCACGCTGGACGGCAACGAGACGGCCATTTCCGAGGCCAAGGATGTGCTTGCCAAGAAGGGCGCGACCTATCAGAACGTGTATTTTGCTTCCGATGGAGAGGCCGGCAAGTTCACCACCAATATCTTTGCCTATCCCACCACCTATGTGGTTGACAGGAACGGCAACATCGTGGGTGACCCCATCGTGGGTGCTATTACGGAAAAGAATCAGGCGGAGGCGCTGCAAGCCCAAATCGACAAGGCACTGTCCGCCGATATGGGCTGACCCAAGATTTTTAGAAAAGGCAGAAAATCGCGCAACCGTGCGGGTTGCGCGATTTTCTTAGCATTCATACGGGTTTTGGCGTTTTCAGCCTCCGTTCCACGGCAAAGCCTGTGGTCGTTTTTCTTCACCTGTGCTTGAACACCTTTTTCTCCAGCGCAAAGATCCGGGGAGAGAACGTCTCCGCCTCCATGGTGTCATACGTTTCCCGGTAGATCTCCATCCGGCTGTCCACCGCGTCGATGAGGCTCAGCAGCTCCGCCTCGGCGCACAGCGGCCGCACCGCCGCGCCGAACTCCGGCTCGCCGTGATGGGACAAGATCAGATGCTGCAGCAGCACCGATTTCTCCTCCGGCACGCCCAGCTCCTCCGCCACCCGGGCCGTCTCCTGCGCCCCCATGACCAGATGGCCCAGCAGCTGGCCCTTCACAGAGTAGTCCGTGGCCAGCCCCAGCTGGGAGAACGCGAACTCCTGCTCCTTGGCCATGTCGTGGAGCAGCGTCCCCGTCAGCAGCAGACTGCGGTCCACGGTGTCCGCGTACATCCCCGCCAGAAAATCCGCGATGCGCATCATGTTGCCCGTGTGCATCAGCAGTCCGCCCAAAAACGCGTGGTGTACGCTCTTGGCCGCCGGGATGCTCTCCAGCGCCTGCCTGTGCCGCTTCAGCATGGCCTGCGCCACCGCCCGGTAGTCCCCGTCCTCGATGGACGTCACCCACTTCTCCAGCGCGGCCATGGCCTGCTCCCGGTCGATGGGCGCGGTGGGCACCAACGACGCCGAGTCCACCGGATCGTCCGCCGCTGCCAGCCGTATCCGGCTGGCGGTGAACTGGGGCGTGCCCCGGAACTCACCCACCGTGCCCCGCACCTTGACCACCTTTCCCTCGTCGGCGGCGGTCAGCGGCCCGGCGTAGTCCCACACCTTCATCTCGATGACGCCGGTGCGGTCGCTGAGCGCCCCCGTCAGAAACGGCTTTCCGTTGGCCGTCACCTTTGGATTGGCGCTCTTCAATATGTAAAAGCCCTCCACCTCGTCGTTGATCGACATGGCGTTTACCGGCAGATTGTACTCCATGGGAATGTCCTCCTCTTTTCTCGTTGTGGTCATGATAGCACGTTTCCCTCCTTGTGACAACCCTCTCCCCCCATTTGCGCCGCTCGTCTTCGGTGCTGCCGCCCTGAAATAAAGTTTGTTTTCCCTACCAATTTTGTGTTTTGGTTCGTTACAGGAAAACGCGCAAAATCCCTCATTGTTAAAGATTTTCACAAGTTTCATATTACGGCAGTTCTTTATAGTTTTCGACATTTTATTTATGACATTTTTATGTACGCGGCAATAACATTAACGTGCAATTTATTTTCTTGGTGCTATAATCGGAGCATGTTTTTTAGGGCGATCCGGACGTCCCGAAAAAGTGAAGATCACTTTACAAAAGGAGTGTGTTTCTGTGACGACATTCATCATCGGTCTTGTCATCCTGATCGGAGGCGCAGCTCTTTACGGTCGCTTCTGTGAGAAGGTCTTCGGGCCTGACGACCGCAAGACGCCTGCTTATACCAAGGAAGACGGCGTGGACTATGTCCCCATGCGCGGCTGGAAGAACAGCCTGATCAACCTGCTGAACATCGCGGGCACCGGCCCGATCATCGGGCCGATCCAGGGCATCCTGTTCGGGCCCATCGCGTTCCTGACCATCCCCATTGGCAATATCATCGGCGGTGCTATGCACGACTACTTCTCCGGCATGATCTGCCTCCGCGACGGCGGCACGCAGATGCCCGAGATGATCCGCCGCTATTCCACCAAGGGTATCTATAAGTTCTACAACGTATTTGTCTGCGTGATGCTGCTGCTGGTGGGCGCTGTGTTTATCTACACCCCCGGCGACATCGCCGCCACCCAGGTGTTCGGCTTTGACGGCAAGGCTACCTCCGTCTCCACCTGGATCATCTACGGTGTCATCTTCCTGTACTACCTGATCGCCACCGTGTTCCCCATCGACGCCATCATCGGCAAGATTTACCCCATCTTCGGCGGTATCCTGCTGTTCTCCGCCATCGGCGTGTTCATCGGCATCTTCGTCACCGGTATGCCCCTGATCAATGTCTGGGACAGCTGGGCTGCTCCCGTGCTGAACCTGACCGGTGCTGACGGCACTGTGGGCACCTTCACCTATGCTGATTACTTCGCCAACGGCCACTTCCTGCCCATCTTCTTCGTGACGGTGGCCTGCGGCATTCTGTCCGGCTTCCACTCCACTCAGACCGCTATCATCTCCCGCACCATGAAGAGCGAGCGTCAGGGCCGCAACACCTTCTACAACATGATGGTGCTGGAGGGCTTCATCGCCATGGTTTGGGCTGCCGGCGCTATGGGCGTCTATAACCTGGCCCTCCAGGAGCCCAACGCCTCCCTGGCCACCGGCACTGTCGGCGTGGTCTGCAAGCACCTGCTGGGCAACGTGGGCGGCATCATCGCCCTGATCGGCGTCATCGTCCTGCCCATCACCTCCGGCGACACGGCGCTGCGCGCCCTGCGTCTGAGCCTGTCTGAGACGCTGCACATCGACCAGTCCACCAACGGCAAGCGCATCAAGCTGGCACTGCCCATCTTCGCGCTGGTCATTGCCATCCTGGTGTTCGCCAAGACCAACAGCAACGGCTTCATGATCCTGTGGCGTTACTTCGCCTGGGCCAATCAGACGCTGTCCCTGTTCGCCTTCCTGTGCATCACCGCGTGGATGTTCGAGAACGGCAAGGGCAAGTGGGCCTGGATGCCCATGATCCCTGGCGGCTTCTACACCTTCATCTGCATCACCTACATCGCCAACGCACACATCGGCTTTAACGTCCCCTGGACGCCCGCCTACATCATCGGCGTGGCCTGCGCCGTGGCCTATGTGGTGGCCTGCTGCCTGTACGGCAAGAAGCGCGCTGCCAGGCTGCTGGCTTCCAAGTAAGTTTTCTCTTTTCTCCTCACATACAGCAAACGTACAAGCAAGGGACGGCGTGAGCCGTCCCTTGTCTTTTTCTTTCTCCGCTGGTATAATCCCCTTATCACGGTGAAAGGAGCGCGCCCCATGAAACGCTGTCTCGTCATCTCCGACTCGTTCAAAGGTACTCTGTCCTCCCCGGACATCTGCCGCATCGCCCGCAGCATCTCCCTCCCCGGCTGGCATATCGACGCCCTGCCGGTAGCCGACGGCGGCGAGGGCACGACGGACTGCTTTTTGGACGCCTGCGGCGGTCAAAAGCGCTCCGCAGCCGTCACCGACCCCTTCGGCGATCCCCTCACCGCCTGCTATGGCCTGCTGCCCGACGGCACGGCGGTGATAGAGTGTGCCGCGGCGGCGGGCCTGCCCCAGGCGGAGGGCCGCCTTGACCCGGAGCGCACCACCACCTACGGCGTGGGCCAGCTCCTGGCCCACGCGCTGGACCATGGCGCACAGCGGCTGATCCTGGGTCTGGGCGGCAGCTGCACCAACGACGGCGGCTGCGGCGCGGCCGCGGCCCTGGGCGCGGTGTTCTATGACCGTCAGGGCCGCTCCTTCGTCCCCACCGGCATCACGCTGTCCCAGCTGTCCGCCATCGACCTGCGCGGCCTTCACCCGGCGCTGCACACCACGCCCCTCACCGTCATGTGCGACATCCGCAACCCCCTGTACGGTCCTGACGGCGCGGCCTGTGTGTTTGCCCCGCAAAAAGGCGCGGACAATGCCTGTGTGTCCCGCCTGGACGCGGGACTGCGCCATTTGGCCCGCGTCATCGCCGCCAGTCTGCACACGGATGTCTCCGCCCTCCCCGGCGGCGGCGCGGCAGGCGGCTTCGGCGCAGGCTGCGCCGCGTTCCTGGGCGGTACGCTGCGCTCCGGCATTGAAACGGTGCTGGATGTCATCCAGCTGGACCGCCGCCTGCCGGACTACCAGCTGGTGGTCACCGGCGAGGGCCGGCTGGATGCCCAGAGTCTGGACGGCAAGGTGGTCAGCGGTGTGGCCCGCCGCTGCCGCGCCCACGGCGTCCCCGTGGCCGTCCTGGTGGGCGCACTGTCCCTGGACCGCGCCGCGCTGGAGGCTCTCGGCCTCTCCGCCGCCCGCAGCATCAACCCCGACGGCGCATCCTACGCGGAGGCCGCCGCCCACGCCGCCCCGAACTACCGCGCCGCTCTGACGGCGCTGCTGGAGGAATATTGATATGCCCCATGTCATGGAACTGCACGACTTCTCCGACCCGGCGCTGGATGTCTACGCCCGGGCCACCGAAAACCAGCTGGTGAACCGGGCCGATCCGTCCAACGCCCTCTTCATCGCGGAAAGCCCTCTGGTCATCGGCCGCGCCCTGGACGCCGGCTGCGTCCCCGTCTCCTTCCTCATGGAGACCCAGCACGTCGCCGGCAAGGGCGCATCGCTGCTGGAGCGCTGTGATCCCCACATCCCCGTCTACACCGCCTCCTTGGACGTGCTGACCCGGCTCACCGGCTTCCACCTGACCCGTGGCATTCTCTGCGCCATGCGCCGCCCGCCCCTGCCCACGGCGGAGGCGGTCTGCGCCAGCGCCCGCCGCATCGCCGTGCTGGAGAACGTGATGAACCCCACCAACCTGGGCGCGATCTTCCGCTGCGCCGCCGGGCTGGGCATCGACGCCGTGCTGCTCACCGCCGCCGGCAGCGACCCTCTGTACCGCCGTGCCTCCCGGGTCAGCATGGGCAACGTGTTCCTCATCCCTTGGGCCTACCTGCCGGAGGGTGACTGGCCCTCCCTGCTCCGCGGCTGGGGCTTCACCACCGCCGCCATGGCCCTGCGGCAGGACTCCCTCCGGCTGGACGATCCCCTGCTGGCCCGGACGGAGAAGCTGGCCGTGGTGCTGGGCACGGAGGGTGACGGTCTCGCCCCGGACACCATCGCCCACTGCGACCACACGGTGATGATCCCCATGACCAACGGCGTGGACTCTCTGAACGTGGCCGCCGCCGCGGCCGTGGCCTTCTACCAGCTGGGCCTGCAAAGCCGCCCGAAATAGAAAAAAGCACCCCTCCGGGTGCTTTTTCCTATTCCTATCACTCCAGCCCCTGCTGCGCCATCCACACATCCATCACCAGGCTGTGGGGCAGTATCTTTGTCAGCGCCGCCTGGAAGCGGGCGATAAATCCGTACTTGGACACGTCCTTCCCCCGCTTGGCGTCCCGCCAGGCCCGGGTCACAATGTCCTCCGGGTCGTACATGGCCACGTATTTCTTCACCACCGGCTTCTCCTCCGACACCACCGCCCGGTCGAAGAACGCCGTCTTCGTCCAGAACGGGCACACCGCCATCACCGCCGCGCCCCGGGGACGCAGCTCCCGGTTCAGCGCACGGCTGAAGCTGAGGACGAACGCCTTCGTCGCGCCGTACACGTTGATGTACGGGATGGGCTGGAATGCCGCCACCGACGCGATGTTGATGATCTGTCCTCCCCTTCCCAGGTACGGGATGCTCAGCTGGCACAGCGCCACCACCGCCTGGCAGTTCAGGTCCGTCATGTTCAGGTTGACCTGCAAGGGCGTGTCCGCCACGGCGGCGAACTTCCCGAACCCGCTGGCGTTCACCAGCAGCCCGATCTCCACCGGCTCCTCCGCCAGCGCGGCCTCGTACACGCCGAAGCTGGTCCGGTCCGTCAGATCCAGCGCCAGCACCCGCGCCGGAAAGGGCATGGTCTCCCGCAGCGCCTCCAGCCGCTCTCCGTGCCGCGCAATGAGCCATATCTCGTCAAACGTGCCGAATTCATTCACTCGCTGGGCAAACCGCTTGCCCATACCACTGGACGCGCCGGTGATGACCGCGATCTTCTTCATGTCGTTTACCTCCCGTATGATCACTTTACAGGTACAGTATACCACACTTTTCCACCTTCCGCCATATCCGAACAGGCCCAGCGCAAAAAATTCGTGAAATTCTTCACGACAGCTCTTGCAAAAACGAAAAAATATGGTATCATACCTGCGAGCGCCGCACTCTGCTGGACGGAGGCGGCAGCAGGAGGTAAAAATATGAATAACGAAACAAAACGCACGCGCCTTACGGTGCAGGACATGGTACGTCTCTCCGTGCTGGTGGCCATTATGCTGCTGCTGGAGCTGACGGGCCTGGGCATGATCAAGACCGCCGGTCTGGAGATCACCATCTTTCTCGTCCCTGTCATTGTGGGCGCTATTGTCATGGGCCCCGGCGCAGGCGCGTTCCTGGGCGGTGTGTTCGGCTGCATCAGCTTTTGGGAGTGCTTCGGCAAGAGCTGGTTCGGCACGATGCTGCTGGGCATCAACCCCGTGTTCACGTTCCTGGTCTGCGTCCCCACCCGTATTTTGGCGGGCTACCTCTGCGGCCTTACGTTCAAGGCTCTGCACAAGCTGGACAAGAGCAACCTGTGGTCCTTCGGCGCGGCGGGTCTCATCGGCGCACTGTGCAACACGGTGCTGTTCATGACCACCCTGTGCCTATGCTTCTACAACACGGAGTTTATTCAGGGCTTCGTGCAGCAGATGGGCAGCGCGAACCCCTTCCTGTTCGTGGTAGCCTTCGTGGGCATCAACGGCCTCGTAGAGGCAGTGGTATGCCTTATCACCGGCGCGGCCATCGCCAAGGCGGTGCTGTTCAGCCGGGGCAGGCTGGCCGCCCGCCGGACCAACGCCTGACATAAAAACAGAAAGAGGGACGTGACTATGCTGCTGGCACTGGACGTAGGCAACACCAATATCGTCGTGGGCTGCATGGAGGGCAAAACGCCGCTCCGCGCCTTCCGCCTCGCCACCCGGCGCGACAACACCGGCGGCGACTATGCCGCCGCCATCTCCCAGCTGCTGGAGCTGGCGGGCATCTCCCGGCAGGACGTGGAGCAGGTCATCATCTCCTCCGTCGTCCCCCAGGTCACCCGCGCCCTCCAGGGCACGGCCCTGCTCCTCACCGGCAAAGAGCCGCTGGTGCTGGGTCAGAACGTCCGCTGTGACCTGCCCATCCTCATCGACCAGCCGGAAACGCTGGGTGCGGACCTGCTGGCCGCCGCCGTCGGCGCGCTGGACCAGTTCCGTCCGCCGCTGCTGCTCATCGACATGGGCACAGCCACCACCGTGACAGTGGTGGATGAAAACGGCGCGTTCCGCGGCGGCGCGATCCTGCCCGGTGCGAACTTGTCGCTGGCTGCTCTGTACGGCAACACGGCCCTGCTGCCCGACATCCCCCTGTCCGTCCCGGACAAGGCCATCGGCACGAACACCGTGTCCTGTATGCAAAGCGGCTGCATTTTGGGCGCGGCCCTGCTGCTGGACGGCATGATCGACCGCATGGAGTCCGAGCTGGGCCAAAAGACCACCGTGGTGGCCACCGGCGGCATCGCCCCGTTCATCACCCCGGCCTGCAGGCACCCCATGTCCCCCGCCGGCGACCTCATCCTCCGCGGCCTCGCCGTGCTGTATGAGCAGAACAAGTAACCGCACAGCGGCCCGTTCCCTCCGGGAACGGGCCGCCGCAGCTTTTCAAAAAAGTCCCTTGCGGGACTTTTTTGAAAAGCTGAGGAACAGACTGTCGAAAAACCGGCTTAGTTGCAAATATCGGAGGGAAGGATAGTGTGAAAGGAAACCGTCAGGGTTTCCTTTC
>USGS01000066.1 GCA_900554275.1 uncultured Eubacteriales bacterium | reverse complement strand
GTTCGAATCCACCATCCCCCACCAAAAACCGTCCTGCTTCGCAGGGCGGTTTTTACTTGTGGGGGATAGGTGGAGTCGAAGTTTATGCCCCGAAGGGGTAAATCCACCATCCCCCACCAAAAACCGTCCTGCTTCGCAGGGCGGTTTTTTATTGCACTCCCCCTCTCTTTCCGATATAATATCGGTATCCCGTCCGCGCATCAAAAGGAGGACGACTATGAAACGTATTTTCTGCCTGCTGCTCACCCTGTCGCTATCGCTGCTGTGCGCCTGCGGCAAGACTGATACCCCGCCCTCTGATGGGGATGTCCCCGAGATTTGCCGCCTGTACTACGATTACGCCGACTGGTCACCCATCGCCCCCACCGACAGCAAGCTGCCCCTGGCGGCCGATGCCGGCCGGGGCGCGCCGGACTACCTGCCCCTGTGGCACGAGGGCGAATACACCCAGCTGGCCGCCAACGGCGGCGAGGGCCTTTATATGACCGACCTCACCGGCGGCAAGGCCACCGAGACCGGCGACTATGGCCGCTTCTGCTGGGACGGCCAGCTGTACCACTGCGTCCACGTGCAGGCCAAGGACAGCTTTATCCCCGGCTTTTGCAGCATTTCCGGCGGCGTTCTGTGGCTGGAGCTGGAGGGAGACTGCTGGGCGGACAACGGCACCGGCGGTCAGATCGGGATGTTCGGCGGCTTCGACACCGTGGTCATCACCGGCACAGGCTCTCTGACCCTGGCGCAGCACATCGAGTCCGGCGCCAGCCAGCAGGCCTGGCCCGCGCTGGTCATCGACGGCGTGGATGTCACCGTTCCCAGCCTGTTCCTGAACGCCAACAGCGCCTCCGACAGCACCGCCAACCTGGTGGTGCGCTCCGGCAGCCTGACGGTGGAGGACATGGCCTTCACCACCGGCGATGCCTGCGTCACGGGTGGTACGCTGACGGTCAGCCAGCTCATGGACTGCACCAACCTGGTGTGCCGCGGCGGCGCCGTCACCATCACCGAGGGCTGGGGCTTCAGCGGCGATGGCCATCAGGCCGTGACCCCCACCGTCCTCCTCACCGGGGGCACACTGGACGCCAACGTCTGGATGCCTGAGACCATCGAGTACCAGCTCTGGTCCGGCGCGATCACCGTTCCCGGCGTCCGCCACTGGCCCAACACCCACCTGCTGGGCGACGATGTGACCATCATCGACCCGCTGGACGACGGCAAAACCAACTGACCGCATCCTCCGCACCTCCCGTCTTTCCCGCCGCGCCCTCGGGCGCGGCTTTTTCTGCGTTTAAAAACCAAGTTTCTTGTGAACGGCCTTAATATATCACAAGAAACTTGTTGTGTCAAGCATAAAATCACAATTTTCTTGTTATACTACATTGACAAAACCAAGTTTATGGGTTAGTATAGAGGAGAATTCTGTCGAACTCTGTCGAGCGGTAAGGAGGTGCGCCCGTGTCCTTTGGAGAGCAGATGCGCCGGCGGCGCGAGGAATTAGGCATGAGCCGCAGTGAGCTGGCCCAGCGGTTGGGCGTGTCGGTGTCCGCCGTGGGCAATTACGAGACCGGCGTCAGTGCGCCCAAGGAGGAGGTGCTCCTGCGGTTGTTCAACGCTCTGGAGGCCGACCCCAACTACCTCTACCGGGGCAGCTACCTCTACCAGAGCGGCCCGGACACCGACGAGGAGCGCCGCCTGCTGACCAAATACCGCGCCCTGCCTCTGGCGGGCCGCCAGACGGTGCACACTCTGCTGGACGCCCTCACCGTCATGACCGACCAGGTCCGTCAGACCGCCCCCGCCGCCGACCCCCGCACCATCCCCATCTACACCTCCCCCTCCGCCGCGGGCTTTGCCGCCCCGGTGTTCGGCGAGGATTACGACCTGCTCACCGTCACCGGTGATGTGCCCCCCGGCGCGGAGCTGGCCGTCCGCATCCAGGGCGACTCCATGTCCCCCCTCATCGCCGACGGCTCGGTGGTCTACGTTAACCACGATCCGCTGCAGAACGGCGACGTGGGTATCTTCTGCGTGGACGGCGATATGCTCTGCAAGCAGTATTTCCGCGACCCCTTCGGCATGGTCTACCTTTTTTCCCTGAACCGCCGCCGTGCCGACATGGACGTGGTGTTCCACCGGGGCAGCGGCCGCAGCCTTACCTGCTTTGGCCGCGTTATGGTCCACAACCAGCCCCTCCCGGAGGGCCATATATAGCAAAACAGGCGGTACGCTTCAAGCGTACCGCCTGCTGTTATTCTTCCGTTTCCGGCGTCAGCCGGTATGTGTACCATTCCTCGCCCGTTTTCTCAAAGCCGATGGCCAGGAACATCCGCTGGCTCTGATGATTGAAGGCGTAGATGTTGGCCGTTACCTGGGCCATGCCCTTCTCCGCCGCCAGCTTCAGCAGCTCCAAAACGCAGCGCCGTCCGATATGCCGGTTTTGGTACTCCTTGCAGACAACAATGGCGATCTCCCCGCTGTCGCGCAGCGACACGTCCCCCACCAGCACGCCCCGGTATTCGATGTAGTAGCACTCGCCGTGGGTGCTCAGGTAGTCGTACATCTGGTGCAGCAGCGTCAGGTCATAGGGCGTGCTTCGGTCATCTACCTGCCTGCACACGTCCAGATCCTGATACCACGGCAGCGACGCGCTGTCATTTCGGTAATAGGGGATCAGCCGTATGTCGCTGTCGATACGCCGCTCCACCATTTCAAAAGCCCCCGCGTTATAAATCCTCGCGCCGTTGCCGTGCCCGGTTATCATACCACCCGGCTTCGGCGAGGTCAAGCGTGATATACGATCCCGTCACAGGAGAAAAAAGAACACCACCGCAGGGTGGTGTTCTTTGGTGGAGACTGCTGGACTCGAACCAGTGACCTCCTGCGTGTGAAGCAGGCGCTCTAACCAGCTGAGCTAAGCCTCCATATTGTCGGCGGCCCTGACGGGCTGCCGACGTGGTGACCCGTACGGGACTCGAACCCATGTTACAGCCGTGAAAGGGCCGTGTCTTAACCACTTGACCAACGGGCCGTATGCCCTTTTCGAGGGTGTATCGGAGAGATGCTTTCGCATCTCTCCGATGTGGTAGCGGCGACTGGATTTGAACCGGTGACACTGCGGGTATGAACCGCATGCTCTAGCCAACTGAGCTACGCCGCCATGTCATCCTCGACAGGCACGAGTTACTATACCATATAATAACACCTTTTGTCAACAGGTTTTTTGCAAAACCGGGGGAAAAAGGGGATGCGGCCTGCGCCGCATCCCCTCGTCGGTTTCCGTCGCTTAATACATGCCCATGCCGCCCATGTCGGGAGCGGGCGCAGCCGGTGCGGGGGGCTGGGGCTTGTCGGCCACCAGGGACTCGGTGGTCAGCACCATGCCGGACACGCTGGCCGCATTCTCCAAAGCGCTGCGGGTCACCTTGGCGGGATCGACGATGCCGCTGGCGATCATGTCGCAGTACTCCTCCTTATAGGCGTCGAAGCCGTAGCCGTTCTTGCCGGAGCTGCGCACCTTCTCCAGCACCACGCTGCCGTCGATACCGGCGTTGGCCGCGATCTGGCGGATAGGCGCTTCCAGTGCCTTGGCCACCAGCTGCACGCCCACGCGCTCGTCGCCCTCGGTGGTGTTCAGCAGCGCGGTGACGGCGGGGATAACGTTGACATAGATCGTGCCGCCGCCGGCCACGATACCCTCCTCCACGGCGGCCTTCGTGGCGTTCAGCGCGTCCTCAATGCGCAGCTTCTTCTCCTTCATCTCCGTCTCGGTGGCAGCACCCACCTTGATGACGGCCACACCGCCGGCCAGCTTGGCCAGGCGCTCCTGCAGCTTCTCCTTGTCATACTCGCTGGTGGTCACGCCGATCTGGGCGCGGATCTGGGACACGCGGTCCTTGATGGCCTGCTGATCGCCCATGCCGTCCACGATGATGGTATTCTCCTTGGTGACCTTGATCTGACGGGCGCGGCCCAGCATATCGATGGTGGCGTCCTTCAAGGTCAGGCCCAGTTCCTCGCTGATGACCTGGCCGCCGGTGAGGATGGCGATGTCCTGCAGCATCTCCTTGCGGCGGTCACCAAAGCCGGGGGCTTTGACGCACACCACGTTCAGCACGCCCTTCAGCCGGTTCACCAGCAGGGTGCTGAGAGCCTCGCCCTCCACGTCCTCGGCGATGATGAACAGCTTCTTGCCGCTCTGCAGCATCTGCTCCAGCAGGGGCAGGATGTCGCTGATGACGGAGAGCTTCTTATCGGTGATCAGGATATAGGGATCGTCCACCACGGCCTCCATCTTCTCCATATCGGTGGCCATATAGGGGGTGATATAACCGCGGTCGAACATCATGCCTTCCACGACCTCACTGTACGTCTCGGCGGTCTTGGACTCCTCGATGGTGATGACGCCGTCGGCAGAGACCTTCTCCATGGCCTCAGCGATGAGCTTGCCGATGGTCTCGTCACTGGAGGACACCGTGCCCACGCGGGCGATGTCATCGGTGCCGTTGACCTTCTGGCTCTGCTCCTTGATGGCGCTGACGGCGGCATCCACAGCCTTGGCCATGCCCTTCTTCATGACGATGGGGTTCGCGCCTGCGGCCAGGTTCTTCAGACCCTCGCGGATCATGGCCTGTGCCAGCAGGGTAGCGGTGGTCGTGCCGTCACCGGCCACATCGTTGGTCTTGGTGGACACCTCACGCACCAGCTGTGCGCCCATGTTCTCAAACGGATCGTCCAGCTCGATCTCCCTGGCGATGGACACACCGTCGTTGGTGATCAGGGGCGTACCGAACTTCTTATCCAGCACCACGTTGCGGCCTTTCGGGCCGAGAGTGACCTTAACGGTATCTGCCAGCTGGTTGACGCCGGCTTCCAGTGCCTTGCGGGCCTCGTCGCCGCGCTTAATGATCTTTGCCATATCTAAATGCCTCCTATTATCCTTACTCCACGATAGCCAGAATGTCGCCCTGCTTGACGATGATGTACTCCACCTCGTCCAGCGTCACCTTCGTGCCGGCATACTTGTCGGTGATGACCTTGTCGCCGGGCTTCACGGACATGGTGACGGTCTTGCCGTCCACCGTGCCGCCAGGGCCCACGGCAATGACCTCTGCCACAGAGGGCTTTTCCTTGGCGGAACCGGTGAGGATGATGCCGCCCTTGGTGGTCTCCTCCGCCTCCGTCATCTTCAGCACCACACGGTCAGCCAGCGGTGTCAGTTTCATAGTTGCTTCCTCCTTATATTCTCAATATCAAAACAAGTTCAGCGTTAGCACTCAAAGCCTATGAGTGCTAACGCTGATTATAATACCACACTATACGGGATTTGCAAGGGGGAAAACGGTGAAATTTTGAAAAATTCACAAATTGTTCAAGGGAGGCGTAGTCACCGGGCGGTACGGTTGCAGGAGCAGCCCTCCGGGCCAAAGAAGTTCAGCTTCTTGTCGTGGAGCTTGATGGTCACGTCGCTGTTGGTAACGCACTCGCCGTCAAGACAGGTAACGATGTCCTCCTTGTCGGACTGGATGCGGACGGTCTTGGGTGTGGAGCAGTGGGCGTATTCGGGGAACTTGGCGTATTCGCCCTTGGAGTATGGGCCGACGAATTTCAGGAAGGTACGGCGGTTCACCGCCTTCACCACCAGGACATTCAGCACGCCATCGTCCATTCGGGCCTCGCCCACGGGCATGAAGCCGCCGCCGTAATACCGTCCGTTGCACACCGCCACCAGGGACCAGTCGCCCTTTACCGGCACGCCGTCCAGCGTCACCGTCCAGTGAGAACCGATACCTTTAAACAGGAAATTTACCGCTAAAGAGTAGATATAGCTGCCTTTTCCGTCCAAAAGCGGGCTTTCGCTGTATTTATGTACGTCGGCGGCCACACGGGCGTCGATGCCGGAGCAGGCGATGGTCAGCGCCACGCGGCCGTTGACATCAATGGCATCCATGGGGAACTGCGGGCCGTTCCAGAGGTTCTCGGCGTCCCGGAATTTCTCGGCATCATCGCCGAAATTCTTCAGGAAGTCGTTGCCCGTGCCCACGGGGATCACGGTCATGGCGGCGTTGTCGTAGCCGATGATGCCGTTGGCCACCTCGTTTACCGTGCCGTCGCCGCCGCAGGCATAGAACCGCAGATCCTCGCCGCTTTCGCACAGCTTTCGGGCCAGCTCCGTGGCATGACCCTGCTTCTTCGTCAGGATACACTGGACGTCCAGGTCGTGCTCACGGCGCAGCCTGTCAGCCATATCGTAGATCTTCTGCCGGCTGTCCGACTTGCCAGCCGTGGGATTGATGATGAAAATATGCTTCACAGAGGCCGCCTCCTCGCGAAATTTCAGATAGAAATTTCTTATATAAACTTGAATACAATGCGCATATTGTAGCAGTATTTCTTATAAAGAAAGTGAACAAAGTATAAATTTGTACTCAGGCATTTACAGGCGTGTGCCGTACATAAAAACATCGCTTGTGCTTACAGCTTAGTTCCGTACATAAACACGTCGCACTTGATCATGCCGTTGTAGAGCTTCCGCTTCTTGTCCGCCGGCCGGCCGAAGCAGCGCTCGAACTCCGTGTGGCTGGACAGCACCAGCGTCCGCCAGCCGGCGGGCAGGGTGCGCCACGCTTTGCCGAAGGTGCGATAGAGATCCTCCGCCTCCTGCCGCTCCAGCAATCGCTCGCCGTAGGGAGGGTTGGTGACCAGCTGGCCGTAGGGGCTGTCGCGATGGAAGCGGGCGGCGTCGGCCACCTCGAAGCGGATGCAGTCATCCACGCCGGCCTTGCGGGCGTTGTCACGGGCGATGTCGATGGCGTGGGGGTCGATGTCGCCGCCCCAAATATCATAGTGGCCGTGAAACTCCTTGTCCTGGGCCTCCTCCGCCGCGTCCAGCCAGCACTCCGGCGGCAGGAAGGCCCACCTCTGGGCGTCGAACCGGCGGTCCAGACCGGGGGCGCGGTTTTTGGCGATGAGGGCGGCCTCGATGGGGATGGTACCGCTGCCGCAGAACGGGTCGCAGAACGGGTCTCTGCCCCGGTAGCGGCTCAGCGTCACCAGCGCCGCCGCCAGCGTCTCCCGCAGGGGCGCCTCCACGCCCACGGCGCGGTAGCCCCGCTTATACAATCCCTCGCCGGAGGTGTCCAGGCCGATGGCCACATCGTTCTTCATAATGGAGAAGCGGATCTGATGCTTCGTCCCTGTCTCCGGGAACTGGGATACACCGTAGTGGGCGGCCATGCGGTCCACCACCGCCTTCTTGATGATGCTCTGACAGGCGGGGACGGCGTGGAGCTGGGAGTTGATGGAGTAGCCCTTCACGGGGAAGGCACCGTCCAGGGGCAGGTATTCCTCCCAGGCCACGGACTTCGTGCCCTGGAACAGCTCCTCGAAGCTGCAGGCGGGGAACTGGGCCAGCACCGCGATGACCCGCGCGCCGCAGCGCAGGTTCACATTGAGCCGGGCGCAGTCAGACCAAGTGCCCCGGCAGAGAACGCGGCCGTTTTCCGCATGAACATCGGAAAGTCCCAGGCGCTTGACCTCGTCGGATACCAGTTTTTCCAGGCCCAGCAGGCAGGGGATGACGTAAGTGATCATATAAATGTACCTCGGTGTGGGTGAAGTTTACGATGGAGTGTTCCGCGCCTGCGGGCGCGGGGAACGGATTCCCACGCCAGTGTGAGCACTGGCTCGGAATGACACCGCTGCGCGGTGTGAGGGCGGACAGAGTCGTCCGCCCTTACGGGCGGGGGCAGGGGGTGCTATGGTAAAGAGTATACCGTAAGTTTCGGCGGGGCGCAACCTGATTTTTTGGTGGCTTTTTCCGCGGGTATCGGCTATAATAGGGGATGTAAACCTGAGGTTGCGGAGAAAATCGCGGAAAAACCGGCGGCGCAACTTCAAGATGATAGACATTCGGCCGCGGGCCGCTATACTGGAACACAGAAGGAGCAAGGAGGGACACTATGGCATTTGGTCAACAGCTGTCGGCGGTGCGCCGGCAGACCGGGCTGACGCAGGAGCAATTCGCCGAGGAGCTGTGCGTGTCGCGGCAGGCGGTGAGCAAGTGGGAGAGCGGGCGGGGCTACCCGGAGATGGAGAAGATCCTCTACATCTGCAACCGCTACCACGTAACGCTGGATCAGCTGTTTGCCGAGGAGGTGGCGCTGCCTGCGCCGGCGGCAGTCCAGCCGGAGGAGGAGACGCCGACTCTGCCCCAGCCCACGCTGCAGCGGGCGTTCACCGCGTTCCTGACCAACCTGTCCCCCAAAAACAAGTGGCTGGCCGCAGGCGTGCTGCTGGGCGTGGCCGCCCTGGCAGCCGTCATCGGCCTGTTCCTGAAAGGAGGAAATTCAGATATGGCGACAACGATCTGGATCGCGGCCATCATCGTATTCGGCGTGGTGGAGGCCGCCACCGCCGGGCTGACATCCATCTGGTTCGTGCTGGGCAGCGTGGCCGCCCTCATCGCCGCCGTGTGCGGCGGGCCGCTGTGGCTGCAGCTGGTGCTGTTCTTCACAGTGTCGGTGGCGGCGCTGGCGGTGACCAGGCCGCTGGTGACGAAGCTGATGAAGAAGGACATCAAGCCCACCAATGCCGACCGGGTGCTGGGCGGCGTGGCACGGGTGACGGAGCGCATCGACAACGATGTGCCCACCGGCGCCGTCTATATTGATGGGAAGACCTGGACGGCCCGAAGCGCCGGCGGGAGCGCCATCGAAAAGGACGAGATGGTGCGTATCCTGCGGATGGAGGGCGTAAAGCTGTACGTGGAAAAGGAGTCCTGATATGCCGTATGTGATAGGCGGGTTGGCCGCCGTATTTGTGGGCGTGGTGGCGCGGATCGTGCATCTGGTGAGGAAGCATAAGCGGAAAAAGGACGTGTGAGGGCGTTCCGCGCCCCGGCGCGGGGAAGTTTCTTTATTTGTCGACCACGGCCTCTTTTCTTTCAGCAGCGGCAAGGGGACATTCCGCGCCCCGGCGCGGGTCACTTTTGGCCGCAGCCCCAAAAGTGACCAAAAGGTCTGCTTGAAACCAAAGGTTTCAAGACTTCC
>USGS01000065.1 GCA_900554275.1 uncultured Eubacteriales bacterium | reverse complement strand
CCCAGTCCGGCAGCTGATAATCGGTGATAAACCTGTCCCACCGGGCCAGCTTGTGGGAGATAAGACTCTTGTCATATTGCATAGCGATGCCCCCGTATCATTTTCTGCGGTTCATTATATCAGAAAACATATAGAAACGCAACAAAAGTTCTTTTGGAATGTATTGACTCACGATACCTAATATGCTATATTAGGTAAAAAGTGAGAAGGAGGCGTTTCCATGGAACGTGCGTATATTTACGGCGACTCACTGCTGAAAGCCACCGTGCCCGACGAGGAGATGCGTTATCATTTCCACCTGCCGGAGGTGATGGCCCAGTACCCCACAGACCGGCTGGAGGTGGTAAACCGCGCCAAAATGGGCGCCACCGTGACCAAGGGTCTGTCCCTGGTGGAGCACGACGCGGCCCGGGGCATAGATGCCCGCTGGGCGCTGGTGGCCTACGGCGGCAACGACAGTGACTTCGACTGGCCCGCCATTGCCGCTGCGCCGGAGGAGGAGCATCTGCCCCACACGGTGCTGCCGGAGTTCGTGGAAAAGCTCCGCTGCGTCGTCAAAATTCTGTGCGACGCCGGCGTTCAGCCGGTGCTGATGACGCTGCCCCCTATCGACAGCGTCCGCTATTTCAACTTCATCTCCCGCCGCAGCGACGGCCAGCGCATCCTGGACTGGCTGGGCGATGTGGGGCGCATTTACCGCCATCAGGAGATGTATTCCGACGCCGTGGCAGCCCTGGCTATGGGCGAGGGTCTGCCGCTCATCGACGTCCGGCGGCAGTTCCTGCCGCTGCGCGACCTGCCCCGGCTCATCGCAGCCGACGGCATCCATCTGACCATGCCCGGCTACCGCCAGCTCTTCGACACGCTGGCCGACTGGGTACGGGAACAACTGCCCTGACGGGCGCAAAGGAGCGAAAAGCTATGGTTCGTATCATGACTGACAACGCGGCCAATCTGCCGCCGGAGCTGCGCGAGCAGTACAACATCCGTGAGATCTGCCTGACCTATACGGTGGACGGCAGGCTGGTGGACGGCAGTATCCCCTTCGACGGCCACGATTTCTATGAGGCCCTGCGCCGGGGTGCGGAGGTCAAGACCTCCATGATCAGCCCCGCCGCCGCCCGGGAGGCTATTGAGCCGGCCCTGGCCGCCGGTGACGATGTGCTGTTTCTGGGCATTTCCGGCGGCGTCAGCGGCACGTGCTGGGGCGTGGGCCTGGTGGCCCAGGAGCTGGCCGCCGAATATCCGGGCCGCCGTGTCCAGGTGCTGGACACCCGGGGCGCATCCCTGGGCGAGGGCCTGGTGGTGCTGGAGGTGGCCCAGCTGGCCCAGCAGGGCGCGGACATGGACGCCATCGTGGCCCGGGCCGAGACACTATGCGGCAAGATGCGCCAGCACTTCATGGTGGACGACCTGAAATTCCTGCGGAGGGGCGGGCGGCTCTCCGGCGCGGCGGCTCTGGCCGGCACGCTGCTGCAGATCAAGCCCATTCTCCAGGGCGACGAGAACGGTAAGATCGTGGTCCGTACCAAGGAGCGCGGGCGGAAAAAGGCCATGGACACTCTTATCGCCCTCTATAACGAGCTGGTGGAGGATAAATCCGCCCCGGTGGGCATCTCCCATGCCGCCGCTCCGGCGGAGGCGCTGCACCTGACCACCCGCCTGCGTCAGAGCGGCTGCACCGGCCCGATCCTGTCGGTGTGCCACGAGCCTGTCACCGGCGCTCACGTTGGCCCGGGGATGCTGGCCGTATACTTTTACAGCGAGACCTGGCGCTGACACAGACCCACACAAAGAACCGCCTGACGGCGGTTCTTTTTTCTTCGCAACCTGAAGTAGCCCCCCTCTTTCAAAAATTTCCCCACCGCAACCTGAAGTTGATGGACAAATCCCCCTATCTGCCTGTATAATAGGGGCAGAAAAAGAAAGGAGGTCCGCCCATGCCGAACATCCGCTGCAAGACCTGCGGCCGCACATACAGCTACGAAAAGCAGGGTATGTGTCCCAAGTGCGGCGCGTACAACCGCCCTCCCCGCCGGGAGCGGGTCGATCCCGACGGCAGCGTTCACTATCTGGATGACCGCAGTGCCATCACCGGCGTCGTGCCGAACCACCCCCGGGATAAGGTGTGCTTTGAGGAAAAGGTCTGCTACGAGGAGCAGGCGAAAAAGCCCTCCGCCGCCGGTACGGTGCGTTCCGCCGCCGAACGTTTTTCCAAAATGCCCAAGAAAAAGCGAGAAAGTGCCGCCGCCACGCTGGTAGGTGTGATACTGGCGCTGATCTTCTCCATAAGCGGCATCCGGTCCTGTCAGGCCGATCTGGCGCGCCGATTTACGACCCCCGAACCGGACTATCCCATCTCCGAAGCGGTCTATCCCGCCGAGCAGTCGGACTATCTCTCCAACGTCTATGTGGGCGACGATGTCGTGACCTATGAGTACAACAGCAGCTACTGGCCGAACTACGACGGCAACGGCTACTGCTGGCCCGGCCAGCGGTTCGAGCTGATGGGTATGTGGCCCTATGTCAGCAGCCTGTCGGTGGAGGACGATGTTCTCATCGCCACCGTCCGGTACTTCCCTGACGACGCCATTGCCCCCGATCTGGTGGTCACGCTGGATGACAATTCGACGATCACCATCCCCTGCTTTGACGCGGAGTACCCCTTTACCTACGACCTGTCCCTGCTGACGGAGGAGGAGCGCTATCGCGCTGTACTCTACACGCTGGACTTCCCCGATGCGTATCATGCCGGCGGCATCACCGCCCCCACCGGGGATGTGATCCGGGTGGATGTGACCGAGGTTCTTTACTGAGCGCCGCCCGTGGAAAGGAGATATACCCATGCACCTGGCCCATACCGCCCTGTTTGTCTCTGATCTGGAGCGCACGCGGGACTTTTTCACCGCCTATTTTGACTGCGCCGCCGGGCCGCTGTACCACAACAAAAGCACCGGCTTCCGCTCCTATTTTCTCACCTTTTCCGGCGGCGGATGGCTGGAGCTGATGGATATGCCCGGCATCGCCCCGGCAGACGGCCTGCGCCGCCGTGGGCTGGATCACATCGCCATAGATGTGGGCGGCCGCCAGCAGGTGGACGCGCTGACCACCCAACTGGCCGATGACGGCTATGAGATCCTCAGCCCGCCCCGCACCACCGGCGACGGCTACTATGAGAGCTGTATCGCCGGACCGGACGGCCTGCGCATTGAGATCACGGGATAACAAAACGGAGACGGCGTATGCCGTCTCCGTTTTGTTATCTGCTCAGCTGTACTGGCGGATGACCGCCGTGACCTTGCCCAGCAGCGTGGCCTCCCGGCCGTTGATGGGCTGGTAGTTCTCGTTTTCCGGCAGCAGCCACACCTCGCCGTTGCGGCGGCTCAGCCGCTTTACCGTGGCCTCGTCCCCCAGCAGCGCCACCACGATCTCGCCGTTGTAGGCCGTGGGCTGCTGATGCACCACCACAAAGTCGCCGGGCAGGATGCCCGCGTTGAGCATGGACTCACCCCGGACACGCAGAGCAAAATACTCACCCTCCCGGCCGCCGGTGTCGAAGGTCAGATAATCCTCGATGCACTCCTGGGCCAAAATCGGGCTGCCCGCCGCCACATCTCCCACCACGGGAATGCGGTCTGCCGGCGGCTCGACCCGCTGCGGCGCAACGGGTTCGGCGGTTTTGGCCGGCTGGGCCAGCGTCAGAGCGCGGCCCTTGCCCGCACCCTTGGTCAGCACGCCCAGCTCCTCCATGTGCTTGAGATGGAAGTGGACGGTGGAGGGTGATTTCAGACCCACCGCCTCACCGATCTCCCGGACGGAGGGCGGATACCCCTGCCGCTGTATGGTCTCGGCGATGTAGTCGTAGATCCGCTGCTGCATCTTCGTCATCTGCGCCATAGTCATTCCCCTTTCGCCGCGTTTTTTCAAGGAAAGTATACCATACATATCAAGAAATTGCAACATTTGTTCTACACTTTTTCAAAAATAATTCCGGGAAAAAGTGCCGGATTTGCTCTTGCATTACGTGGATTTGTATGATAAAATAAGCGATACTGTGATATTGATGTCCTCAGGGGCATGGAATTAGTGGGAGGAGTTCATTATGATCTTTGTTACGATTTTACAGCTGCTGGCCGGCCTGATCCTGATTCTGGTCGTGCTGTTCCAGTCCGGGAAAAGCCAGGGCCTGTCCGGCACCATCGGCGGCATCGCGGACAGCTATATGAGCAAGTCCAAGGCCAAGAGTCTGGACGCCAAGCTGGCCAAGGGCACGAAGTGGGTCGGCGCTGCGTTCATCGTTCTGACGCTGGTCATCAACTGCATGCTGGCCGCCGGCATGAACGCCTGAGCTTCCAGTTTCTGCCAAATTATCTTGAAATTATCTTGAATTTATCTTATAAATACCTGGAAATCATCCTGATTTTTCTTGAAAAAAACTGGAAAAACTTTATATGAACCTGAAAAGACTTCCGGACCACGTCCGGAAGTCTTTTTTGCACTTTTCAGGGGGCGCTGCGGTAGGTGACGCCGGGTTCGGGGGTGACGTTTTTCAGGGCCAGCAGCTCAGACACGGTGACGAACACGTACCCCTGCTGCTGGAGATGGTCGATGGCCTTGAGGGCGGCGTCTACGGTGTTGAGATAGCGGTCGTGGAGAAGGACGATGTCGCCGTCGCCGGTGCAGCGGTAGATGACATCGAGAATTTTATCGCAGTCCTTCGTGCGCCAGTCCTCCGTGTCCACCGACCAGTTGACCAGAGGGACGGTGAGCCTGGCAGCCTCGTCATCCGTCAGCAGGCCGTAGGGCGGGCGCACCCAGTAGTCGCCGTCGCCCAGCAGCTCGCGGAGCAGGGCGTCGTTCTTCTCCAGGTCGGCCAGCGCCTGGGCGGGGGTGAGACGGTCCAGGGCGGCGTGGTCGTAGGAGTGGTTGCCCACCTGATGTCCCTCGTCGGCGATGCGGCGGACGATGTCCGGATCTTTCACCGCCTGACAGCCCACCACGAAGAACGTGGCCTTTGCACCCAGCTCCCGCAGGCCGTCCAGCAGCTGCGGTGTGCAGCGGGGAGACGGGCCGTCGTCAAAGGTGAGGGCCACGTACTTGGCCGAGGATGGGGCGGCGGGCGCAGCGACGGGGGCGGCGGAGCGGGACGCGCAGGCGGGGAGCAGCAGGAGGAGCAGAAGCAGCGCAGGCAGGCGTTTCATCATATCACCGATGGGAGTATATGCGGCAAGGCGGGGGATATGCTTCTCCTGTCTGCGGTGGGGGTCAGGCGTCCAGGTGGATGCGCCAGGCGTCCAGGTGGCGGAACACATCCGTCTCGGTGGGGGCAAGGCCCTCCACCACGCCCTCTGTGACCAGGACGGAGGTGGCCTTGAAGCACACGGGCAGGAAGGGCGCGTTGTCCAGCAGGTCGCGCCACAGAGCCGTCAGCGCTTCGCTGCGCTGGGTGGTATTGCTGAGAGCGGCGGCCAGCAGGGCGTCGGTGCGTTCGCTGGAATAGCCGCCGTAGTTCAGCGCGCCGTTGGTTTTGGCCAGGGCGGACACATCCCAGTCGGCGGTCAGACGGCACTCGCCGTAATACAGGTCAAACTCGCCGTCAGTGAGCCGCTGAAGGAACTGCTCCCAGGGCAGCGCTTCCACGGTGACGGTGAGATCGTCCGTGGAGAGGTTATAGGCCACCTCCTGGGCGGCGGAAACCTTGAAGCTGTTCTCCTGGTTTACCAGCAGCGTCAGGGACAGGGGCGCGGCGTCTTCGCCCAGGGCGGCGGAGAGCAGCTGGCGGTAATTGGCGGCGGAATAGGCCGTCTCCAGCGACGCATCGTAAAGGCTGGCGGCGGGAGAGGCGGGGAGCTGGGCGGCCAGACCGTGGCCCAGCAGGCAGGAGGAGACGACGCCCGCCCGGTCGATGCCGGCGCTGAGGGCGCGGCGGAGGGCCGGATCGGCCAGCGCTTCCCGGCGGGTGTTGACACCGATGAACTGCATCACCGCCGTGGGTGTGTCGGTATAGTCGCCGCTGCCGGAGACACCTGTACCGGAGGCGGCGGTCAGGTCCAGGGCCAGCAGCTGGATCTCCCGGGAGGAGAAGGCGTAGAGGGCGGAGTCACGGTCCTTGCAGTGGAGCAGCTCTATGCGCTGCAGGGGCAGGGCCGTGCTCTGCCGCCAGTAGGTGTTGGCGGACAGATAGGCCACACCGTTGTCCTTGCAGAACATATACGGGCCGGTACCGATGGGGACGGTGTAGGTCTCCGTGCCGGACTTGACGATGGGGATGTCCAGGCGGCTGGGCAGGGTGGCCGCGTCCTCGGACAGGCTGATGACCACCGTGCCGTCCCAAGCGGCGACGGAGGTGACGCAGCGCAGGCGCTCCCCGTAGCGGGGAGAGGTGCGGGCGCGGTTCAGGGAGGCGGCCACGTCCTGGGCCGTAAGCGCAGAGCCGTCGGAGAACATGACGCCGGAACGCAGGGTGATGGTCCAGGTGCGGGCATCATCGTCGTAGGTGTAGGTGTCCGCCAGCACGGGCTCGGGCCGGAATTCCTCGTTCAGGGTGAAAAGGCCCTCGTACAGCAGCTGGCCCACCGTCTGCTGCACCAGGTCGGTGGTGGTCAGTGGGTCGAGGGTCTCGCCGGAAACGTAGGGCAGGGTGAAGGCGGTCAGCGGCTCGGGCTCGGGCTGCTCGTTCTCCTGACGGTAGAACTGGGACAGCTCGTCCAGAGGGTCGGTGCTGTCCAGGTCCTCACAGCCGGTGAGGGCCAGCAGGAGCAGCGCCAGCAGCAGGGGCAGCAATCTTTTTTTCAACGTGTTCCCTCCCCCTTCAGGCAGATGACGGCGGCCTGCTCGCCCCGGCGCAGGCCGGTGCGGCGGTGGCTCCAGTACAGGTCAGGCAGGCAGTAGGTACAGTCCGGGCAGATGTCGATGGATCTCACGCCGGCGTTTTGCAGCCACAGGGCGTTGACGGATTTCAGGTCGATGTGGTACTTCTGGCCGTTCCAGCTGATGAACGGCTCGACCTGCGCGCCCAGCGCGTCCCGGAGGGCGGCGGGCACATCGCCGTCCGTCTCGAAGCAGCACGGCCCGATGGCCGGGCCGACGGCGGCGCGGATGTCCGCCGGGTCGCAGCCGTAGGTGTCCGCCATGGCGCGGACGGCCTTGGCGGCGATGCCCAGCGCCGTGCCCCGCCAGCCGGCGTGGGCCGCGCCGATGGCGCGGCGGACCGGGTCGTGGAGCAGGATCACGTTGCAGTCGGCGGAGAACACCACTAACGGAATGTCCGTCTCATCGGTGATGAGGGCATCGGCGCTGTCGTAGTCCTGCATCCTCCACAGGCCCTTGCCGCAGTCATCGGCGGTGACGGTGCGGACATCGTCACGGTGTACCTGACGGCTGAGGACGATGCGTTGGACATCCACGCCCAGCGCAGCGCAAAGGCGGCGGAAGTTCTCCTGCACGTTGGCAAGGTCGTCGCCCCGGCGGTCGTCCAGGTTCAGGCTGTCCCACGGGGCGGGGGATACGCCGCCCCGGCGGGTGGAAAAGCCATGGACGATGGCGGGGTCATCCATAGCATCAGAGATGCGGAGGGGCACGCCGTGTTTCGTTTCGGTGCGGAACATAATGCCTCCTTTCGGCGGGACGGAGAACGGGCGGCGGCATCAGCCGCCGCCCGTGGGTGTGTTATATCAGGAATGGTACTCCTTACAGGTGCACTTCTTCCACTTCAACCCGCTGCCGCAGGGGCAGAGGTCGTTGCGGCCTATCTTGACCACCTTGGTGGGGCGCTTTTTCACCGTGCCGTCGCCGCCCACGTTCTCGGTCATGCCGCTGGCCACGCGCTCGCGCTTGACCTCCTCGTCCTTGCGCAGGCGGACGGAGTACAGACGGCGCACCGTCTCCTCCTTCATGGCGTCGATCATCTCCTCGAACATCTCCAGGGACTCCTTCTTGTAGGCGTCCACCGGGTTGGTCTGGGCGTAGGCCCGGAGACGGATGCCCTGGCGCAGGTCCTGCATGGCGTCGATATGCTCCATCCAGTATTCGTCCACCACGCGGAGCAGCACCACGCGCTCCAGCTCACGCATGATGGGCGGGGTGATCTCCTGCTCCTTCTTCTCGTAGAAGTCGGCGGCGGCCTGGGTGAACAGGTCGATGAAGTCCTCGGCGGTCATGGAGGGCAGCTGGGCCTCGTCGATCCTGACGGTATACTTGGTGAAGTAGACGCCCTCCACGCTGCGGAGCAGCTCGCGGCAGGCGGCCATGTCCAGGTGGTCCGCGCCGACGAAGGCGTTGTGGACCAGGTTGGCGATGGCGCCGTTCATCATGCCCATGATGATGCCCTTGACATCCATGCCGTCCAGCACCTGCTTGCGCTGGCCGTAGATGATCTCGCGCTGCTTGTTCATAACGTCGTCGTACTCCAGGACGGACTTACGGGCCTGGAAGTTGCGGCTTTCCACGGTGGTCTGTGCCTGCTCGATGGCGCGGGAGAGGACCTTGTTCTCGATGGGGGTGTCCTCGTCGATATTCATGCGCTCCATGATGGAGGTGACGCGGTCGCCGCCGAAGAGACGCATCAGGTCGTCCTCCAGGGAGATGTAGAAGCGGGTCTCGCCGGGGTCGCCCTGACGGCCGGCACGGCCGCGGAGCTGGTTGTCGATACGGCGGGAGTCGTGACGCTCCGTGCCGATGATGAACAGTCCGCCGGCGGCGCGGACCTTGTCGGCCTCGCCGGCGATCTCCGCCTTGTGCTGGGCCAGCTTATCGGCAAAGAGCCTGCGGGCGTCCAGGATCTCCTGGTTGTCCGTCTCGGCGTAGCCAGTGGCCTCGGCGATGAGCTCATCGGAGAGACCGGCCTTGCGGAGGTCGTTCTTGGCCATATACTCGGCATTGCCGCCCAGCATGATGTCCGTACCACGGCCGGCCATGTTGGTGGCCACGGTGACAGCGCCGAACTGGCCGGCCTGGGCCACGATCTCGGCTTCCTTCTCGTGGTTCTTGGCGTTCAGCAGGTTGTGCTTGATGCCCTCGCGGGCCAGCATCTTGCCCAGCAGCTCGTTCTTCTCGATGGAGACCGTGCCCACCAGGACGGGCTGGCCCTTGGCGTGGCATTCCTTCACCTGACGGATGACGGCACGGTATTTGCCGTTCTCGGTCTTATAGACGCTGTCTTCGTTGTCGATACGGGCGATGGGGCGGTTGGTGGGGATCTCGATGATGTCCAGGGCGTAGATGGTGGCAAATTCCTCCTCCTCCGTCAGGGCCGTACCGGTCATGCCGGAGAGCTTGCCGTACAGGCGGAAGTAGTTCTGGAAGGTGATGGTGGCCAGGGTCTTGGACTCCCG
>USGS01000064.1 GCA_900554275.1 uncultured Eubacteriales bacterium | reverse complement strand
TACCGATGTTTGATGGCTCTTCTCCCAAATTTTGGCCTGTTAATCTATTATTATAAGCAAGGATCTTAAGCCAGGATGCAGATCGATATTCATGCTCAAATAGTAAGTAGCCGCGGGACCGATACACAATTATTATGCGCAGTAACCTCGCGGACTGCTGAACTGCTGAACGCCTACGATGGTGGTTTACTTCCTCCGGCAGAGGCTGTATAATGAAAACAGAAAACACTGCGCAGCAATAGTCTAACTTCGTTATGAGGGGGTGACTCCATGAACTGTCCGACCTGCGGCGCACCGAATGTGATCCTGCACAAGGATATATGGGAATGCGGCTGGTGCGGCGACAGCGGACCTATCCCGCGCCGTATCCTTGAGCAGCGCAAAGCAGCACGCGAACAGCAGGAGGCGTGGTGGCAGGAGGCCGCTGCCACTGCGCGGTGGGCCGCCCAGACGATCACGGAGTCGGCAGCGGAGCTGCTGCCCGGACAGAAGGATGCAAAAGCCCTTGCATGGAAAGCCATCCTCTGCCAGGTTTCAGCGGGACTTATCGAAAGTGGCCTGTGGAACGGAGCGTGGGGCGATAAGGCGGAGCAGGCCGTCAGTGGCCGTATTTTCTACCCCTATCGGGCGCTGGCTAACGATTTGGCCGGCAGCAGCGGTATCAGCAACAGCGCGACGATAGAAAGGGCCGTTCGCACAAGGACGCCGCTGTTCCAGCCGGAGGGCCTGCTGACAGATAAAGTCTGCGGCAAGTTTTGGGAGCTGCTGATCGAACAGCTGCCGCCCTACGACAAGGAAGAACCCTCCATGCAGGGCGGAGACCTCTACATGAACCGAGGCTCCAGCGTGGGGAACTCCGCCGAACACGCCATAGAGAAGATACTGCGCAGCCTGTTGCCGTTGGCCTCCCTCTTCGCGGGAGACGAGGGGGACACACGCGACAACCGTTACTTAGGGTACTTCACCACGCATTGGAAGCGGCTTCGCGGCGAAAAGGTCGATCCCATGGACTACGACGACTCCGCCGTGGCGCAGATCGTGGCGCAGTTCCCGGAGCTGAAGAACGAGTATGAGCGCGCAGACCTTTTCAATATGTCCGGCTCAGAACTGCTGGAGGAAATTTACCATACCGATCCGCAGAGAGCCATCACCATGTGGCGCTCCCTGCCGGAAAAGCAGGAGCCATTATCAGATCCCTGCCGTGCAGATGATTTCTTTGAGGAAATAGACTTTTTGTGGGATCACCTTGCCTTTGATGCCGAAGATTTTGTCCCCCTGCTGGACGCTATGCAGGCGGATGATGTCCTCGCCCAAATGGTATTTCGGAGCGCCTGCGTATGTGACTTGCAGTTGAAACTGCTTAAAGCGGCTGTGGCCCTCGGCAGGCAGGCGCTCGCAGAGCACCTTTACGCCCTGCTGCAGTCCAATTCTCTTTCCGCAGACCGATGGGGCAAGTACCCCGAAGAATTTCAGGCGGTGATGGAGGAAAATCATACATCGCAGCCAAAAGATACCACTATTTATCATTACTGCTCCGTGCAGGTGAACAACAATCGGCCATACGAGAAGGCTGTTTCCCTGCTGCACAAAGGGGACGCATACGCGGCCCGCGACTGCCTGCAGGAATTGGGGGATTACAAGAATGCCGCAACGATATTGGCGTAAAGCAAGAGATATAAATACGCGCTTGCAGAATACTGCGCAGAGAATTTAATAAGGAGACAGACATTATGGAAAACTACAAATTCTCAACATTGGAGTACAAGCGTCCCGACCTGGAAGCGCGCCGCGCCCAGTTGGCCCAGTGGAAGGACGCTGTGGAGCACGCGGAGAGCTACGACGCGCTGCGTGCGCTGCTCTTTGAGATGGACCGCGCCGCCTGTGAGCTGTTCACCCAGTACGCCATCGCCCACATACGCCATACCCTGGACACCCGCGACGCCTTCTATGAAGCGGAGATCCACTACCTGCAGGACACCCTGCCCACCCTGGGTGCTGCCGAGGTAGCGCTCAGCGAGGCCATTGCCGCCAGCCCCTTCCGCCCCGACATTGAGCGGGAGCTCGGCAAGCAGTATTTCGTCTCCATCGACCTGCAGAAGAAGCAGTTCTGCGAGGCCAATATCCCCCTGCGCCAGCAGGAGGCCCGCCTGACCAACGAGTATCAGAAGATCATGGCCACCGCCGAGATCCCCTTCGACGGCAAGACACTGAATCTCTACGGCGTACAGAAGTATTTTGAGCACCCCGACCGCACCGTCCGCGCCGCTGCTGTCAAGGCGTACTCCAAGTTCTACGAGAGCAACGAGCCCCGTTTGGAGGAGATATGGGATGAGCTGATCCGTATCCGCAATCAGATGGGCAAGAACCTGGGCTTTGAGAACTACATCCCCCTGGGCTATCTGGAGCAGGGCCGCACGGATTATGGCGAGCAAGAGGTAGCATCCTTCCGCGAACAGGTCCGCACCTTCCTTGTGCCGCTGTGCCAGAAGCTCTACGATGCGCAGGCAAAGCGCCTTAGCCTCGACCATGTCATGTGGCACGATGAGAAGATGGTGTTCCCGGACGGCAACGCTGAGCCTGCGGGCGACGATGCCTTCATGGTCAAAACCGCTCAGAAGATGTACCACGAAATCAGCCCGGAAACCGGTGAGTTCATTGACTTTATGATCGACCACCAGCTGATGGATCTGCAGAACAAGCCGGGCAAGGCGTCCACGGGCTATATGACCTACCTGCCCAGCCTGAAAGCCCCCTTCGTGTTCTCCTGCTTCAACCACACCATCTTTGATATGCAGGTGCTGACCCATGAGCTGGGCCATGCTTTCGCGGGCTATATGGCCATGCGCAGCCAGCCCATCTCCGACTATTACAGCGAGTCCACCGACATCGCGGAGATCCACTCCATGTCCATGGAGCAGTTTGCCTACCCCTATGCAGAGTGGTTCTTCGGTGATCAGGCGGACAAGTTCCGCTTCGCCCATTTACAGGAGGCGCTGACCTTCGTGCCCTTCGGCGTGGCCGTGGACGAGTTCCAGCACATATGCTACGCCCACCCTGAGCTGACGCCCAAGGAGCGGACGCACCAGTGGCATCTGCTGGAGGAAAAGTATATGCCCTGGCGCAGGTACAATAATGATGCCTTCATGGAGCGCGGCGGCTACTGGTATCACAAGCTGCACATCTACCTCTATCCCTTCTACTATATCAACTATACCCTCACCACCATGGGCGCGATGGAATTCAAGAAGAAGTACGCCGAGAACAAGCAGGCGACGTGGCAGGACTATCTCAACCTCTGCAAGACCGGCGGCAGCCGCAGCTACCTGGAAACGCTGCGCTATGCAGATCTGTCAGATCCCTTTGAGGCCGGTTCCGTTGAACGCGCCTGCGGATATGCTGCAAAAATCCTGCTTGAACAGATCACAGAGCAGAATGTGGCCGAAGGAACTCATCAAGCATAGGAGGGCCAGCACATGAGCGCAGTCAACAACCATCCGGCGTGGCACGTCCGGCCACTGACGGAAACGGACATCGAAGCCTATCTGGACATCTACCTCAACTCTTACCCGGCATATAAATCGCTGGACGCCGAGTGCCGCCAGCACTATCGGGAAAAGCACCAACTGGAGCTGCGGGAGGATCGGCAGGTGCAGACGGCAGGACTTTTTGAGGACGACGTACTGATCGCCACCATGAAGCTGATCCTGTTCTCCATGAACTTCTTCGGCAAAATGCAGCCCGCCTGTGGCCTGATGGCGCTGGAGGTACATCCGCTGCACAAGAAAAAGGGCGCGGCGCTGTTCATGGTGCGGTACTTTGAGGACTACGCCCGGCGGAACGGCGCGCTGCTGACGCTCCTGCTGCCGTTCCAGATCAGCTTTTACCGGCGGATGGGCTATGGCTTCGCGGGGAAGCTCTACGAATACCACCTGCCCACGGCGGTACTGCCCAAGGTGAACGCCGAGGCACGGCAGCATCTGCGTCTGATGCAGCCGGAGGACTTCGGCGAAGCCCTTGCCTGCCACAGCCGCTTCGCGGCGAAAAACCACGGTATGGTGGAAAAATTTGAGGAAGAGCTTCGGGCCGCCCGTGATGATGTGCAGGTGCGGCGCATCGGTTACTATACCGGCGATCAACTAAGGGGCTACACCGCCTACCGCTTTGAAAGCGCCAGCGACAGCAACTATACGCAAAACCGTCTGAGCGTGGAGGAGCTGGTCTATGAGAACGGCGCTGTCCTGCGGGCGCTGCTGGGCGCGCTGAAGCTGCAGGAGGACCTGGCCCAGACGGTGATTCTCCGCACCGGCGAGGAGGACTTCCACCACCTGCTGGACGATCCGCAGGATGTGTCAAAGCACTACATTGACTACGGCTTTTTGCAGACCAACGTCTCTGCTGTCGGCACGATGTTCAAGCTGGTGGACGGCGAGACCTTCGTGGGAAAGACCTCCTACCGCCCCTTCCCCGCCGGCGATCTGACCGTGGCGTTCCGCTTCCGGGACGAAATGACAGGCTGTGAAAAGCAGCTGCGCATCGCCTTTGCGGATGGCCGATGGGCTGTGGCCGCGGCGGGCAGCACGGCGAATGTGACCGTCACCTGCCGCCAGGGGGATCTGGCGTCGCTGCTGATGGGCTCGTGTGAGCTGGAGGCCATGCTGCGGCTGGGTGCGGTCACTGTCGATGACAACGCAAAGGCCCAGGAGCTGGCCCGCCTGCTCCACTGCGGCCAGAGGCCGTGGCTGAACTCGGATTATTGATCTGCCGCCCGATTTTCGTTACATAGATGAACAGCGCCGCGAGTCCCCACACCGAAAAAAACAGGGCGTTCCCGCTGACCGCCGGAACGCCCTGTTTTTGTATTCTGAAATAGTCCAGCCGCTTACCGGCAGTTCCTGCACTGGCCGCATTGACAGTTCGATTTGAAACCGCTACAATACTTGCGAAACGGAATTACTTGCTTGCGATTCGGAGGCGCGCCATGAACCGCGATTTAACACGAGGCCCTGTCACCAAGTCCATGCTGCTGTTTGCCATCCCCATGATCTTGGGAGATCTGCTTCAGCAGTGCTATAACATTGCCGACACGCTGATCGTCGGGCAATTTCTCGGACGGGATGCCCTTGCGGCGGTGGGCTCTTCTTTTACGCTGATGACATTTCTCACTTCCATTATCCTGGGTCTATGTATGGGAAGCGGTGCTCTGTTTTCCATACGGTTCGGGCAGCGGGATGAAACGGCTCTGCGCGGGGATCTCTGCGCATCCTTCTTTTTTATTGCATTCGTTACCGCTCTATTGAACATTCTGGCCTTTGTCTGTCTGAACGCGCTTCGCACTTTTCTTCGCGTCCCTACCGAGGTCTGGGGCGATATGCGCGAATACCTGTTTGTGATCTTCATGGGTATCCCCGCCGTTTTCCTATATAACTACTTTGCCTCTTTCCTGCGGGCGATCGGCAATTCCGTCATCCCACTGGCGTTTTTGGCCGTTTCCGCTGTGCTGAACATCGCCCTCGATCTTTGGTTTGTGATCGGTCTAAATAGAGGCGTTGCCGGCGCGGCGGAGGCAACGGTGATCGCCCAGTATCTTTCGGGCGTCGGCATCGCCGTCTATACGCTTATGCGCTTCCCCCAGGCGCGCTCCATATGGAAGCTCCGCCGCCTGCGGAGAGCTCGCATCCGCGGGATCATTTCCTTCTCCACGCTGACCTGCGTGCAGCAATCGGTCATGAACCTCGGTATCCTTATGGTGCAGGGACTGGTCAACAGCTTCGGCCCCATTGTGATGGCGGCCTTTGCCGCCGCTGTGAAAATCGACGCCTTTGCCTATATGCCGGTGCAGGACTTCGGCAACGCCTTTTCCACCTTTATCGCGCAGAATTACGGCGCAAAAGAGAGCGCGCGGATACGTGCGGGGCTGAAAAGCGCCGTGTGCATTTCCATGGCCTTCTGCGTGGTCATTTCCGCCCTCGTCTTCGTATTTGCAAGACCTCTTATGGCGATTTTTGTGGACGCCAGAGAAGCCGAGGTCATTCTGGAGGGCGTGCGGTATCTTCGTATAGAGGGCGCGTTTTACTGCGGCATCGGCTGCCTGTTCCTGCTCTACGGGCTGTATCGTGCGTTGGGGCGGCCGGGCATGAGCGTTGTTCTGACGGTCATCTCATTAGGCACACGTGTCGCGCTGGCGTATCTGCTGTCCGCCATCCCCGCCATGGGCGTCACCGGTATCTGGTGGTCTGTCCCGATCGGCTGGGGTCTGGCGGATTTAGCCGGACTGCTTTATTACAAGACAAAAAAGCAGGCGCTGCTGTTTTGAACCTCGGTTGAGGTCGAACTGCTATATTTGATTTATGAAGGACGGACGGTAGGCTGGTCGGCGGCTGACCCCGTCAGCCGCGCTGCCGGTTGTGGTCACGCGGCGGAGGCTCATCGAGAATATGCTTAACAAAATCTGCATAGCCGAAACGCGAAAACCGTGCTATACTGTACGCGAAGTTGGGAACGCAGTCAATTTTAGGAGGTGGGTTCTGTGACAGAAACCGATTTCCATCTGAAACACCATCTGACGTCCTTCCAGATCATGATCCTCGGCTTTGCCGGCGTGATTCTGCTGGGCGCGCTGGTGCTGATGCTGCCCATCGCCACCGCAAGCCGCACATGGACGCCGTTTCACGAGGCGTTGTTTACCTCCACCTCCGCCGTCTGCGTGACGGGACTGGTGGTGCAGGACACCGGCAGCTACTGGTCCGGCTTCGGGCAGACCGTCATCCTGCTGCTGATCCAGATCGGCGGCTTAGGCGTTATCACGGCGGCTGCAACGTTTTTGATGCTCTCCGGCAAGAATATCTCGCTGAAGGAGCGCAGCGCCATGCAGGACGCCATCTCCGCGCCGGCGGTGGGCGGTATCGTGCGCCTGACACGTTTTGTCCTGAAGGGAACATTCCTTGTGGAGCTGGTCGGGGCTCTTGCGCTGCTGCCGGCATTCTGCCGGGACTACGGACTGCGGGGCGTGTGGATGGCGGTGTTTCACTCCGTTTCCGCCTTCTGCAACGCGGGGTTTGACATTCTGGGGCGGGCAAATGCGCTCTACCCTTCCCTGACGGCATACATATCCGACCCGCTGGTCAACATCGTTATCATGCTGCTGATCGTCGTGGGCGGTATCGGTTTTCTGACATGGGACGATGTCTGCACCCACCGGCTGCACCTGCGGCGGTACCGGATGCAGAGCAAGGTCATTCTGAGCGCAACCGTCATCCTGATCGCGCTTCCGGCATTGCTCTTCTTCCTGACGGACTTTGCAGAGCTTCCCGCGGGACAGCGCGTTCTGGCGGCGCTCTTTCAGGCGGTCACACCGCGAACGGCGGGCTACAACACCGCAGACCTGACGAAAATGAGCGACACCTCACAGGCGGTCACGATTTTGCTGATGCTGACCGGCGGCGCGCCCGGCTCCACGGCGGGCGGCATGAAGGTGACGACGCTGGCTGTGCTGGCCGCCAACGCGGTCGCCGCTTTCCGCAGGCGGGAGGATCCGCAGCTTTTCAAGCGTCGGCTGGAGTCCTCCGCTGTACGGAATGCCGCCGCCATCCTGCTGCTGTATCTGGGGCTGACCTTCGCGGGCGCGGCGGTCATCAGCGCAGTGGAGAACCTGCCGCTGGGCGCCTGCCTCTACGAAACGGCATCCGCTGCCGGGACGGTGGGGCTGACACTGGGGCTGACGCCGCAGCTGGGTACGCTGTCGCAGGGCATTCTCATTCTGCTGATGTTCTTCGGGCGTGTCGGGGGACTGACCCTGATCTACGCCGCTTTCTCCGGGCATGATCTGACCTATGCCCGGTACCCGAAGGAAATGATCACCGTAGGCTGAAAGGAGCGCACGATGAAAAACGTATTATTGATCGGACTTGGCCGCTTCGGGCGGCACCTTGCCATGCAGCTGAGCGAGCTGGGGCATCAGGTCATGGCGGTGGACAGAGACGAGGAGCGCGTCAACGAGTGTATGCCCTTTGTCACCAACGCGCAGATCGGTGACAGCACCCGCGTGGATTTTCTGCGCTCGCTGGGCATTGGAAACTATGACGTCTGCTACGTCACCATCAGCGGAGACTTCCAGAACTCGCTGGAAACGACGTCTCTGCTCAAGGAGCTGGGGGCGAGGTATGTGGTGTCCCGCGCGGAGCGTGACGTGCAGGCGAAGTTCCTACTGCGCAACGGTGCGGACGCGGTGACATACCCGGAAAAGCAGCTGGCGAAGTGGGCGGCCATCCGGTACACCGCTAACCACATCTTCAGCTACATAGAGCTGGACGAAAAGCACGCCATCATCGAAGTCGCCGTCCCGGACAGCTGGCAGGGGCACAGCATCGGCGAGCTGGACATCCGCCGAAAGTACGGCGTCAACATCCTCGGCGTGAAGCGGAACGACAAAACCGATGTGACCATCTCGCCGGAAACGGTGCTGGACAGCAGCCTGACGCTGCTGGTGCTGGGCGAGTATACGGTGCTGAAAAAGTGCTTCCGGCTGTAAGGCCGCATCTGTCGGCGCTCGTGCGGTTGCAACCGGCTCGCTGGGGTATCTTACGCTGCCAAGCTCTCCGCTAAAAACTTCGGGTTTGAGAACAGCAAGAAGATCGTTCCTCTCTATACCGCGCTTTGTATCTGAGAGGTTATTTGCGAAAGGTGGTACGACATGAAAACAATCGGACTCCTTGGTGGAATGAGCTGGGAGAGCACCGTTCACTACTACCAAATCATCAACGAGGAAGTACAGAAAGAGATTTCAAAGCATTATTGAAAAGCTGAAAGAAGCTGGAGCAGAGGGCATCATCTTGGGCTGCACCGAGCTTGGCCTGCTGATTCGCCAGTCCGACGTTTCTATTCCCATATTTGATACGACCGTCATTCACGCAAAAAGGGCGGCTCAAATCGCAATGGAGAATTGCGTTCAACGGTAAATCCTTCTGTTTATTACGTTGCTGCATAGAAAAAGCGTAAGCGTCAAAGAAGCGGCGCACAAAGGCGCCGAAACACTTCGGAAGATGTAACTGAATACAAAAGAACAAGCACCTAAAATGGATGCTTGTCCTTTTATATCCGACGAATTAAGTTAGGATGTGCAGTAGATGCTCCATTTTGCTGTCCCACTCTCTGCTGGAATCGGCGCACTCTTTCAGTTCGGTTTCGATTTCAGCATTTATCGGCAGATTTTTCTTATAGCGGATGGTATGCTCAAGGCTTGCCCAGAAGTCCATGGCGATTGTACGGAGTTGTATCTCCACCGGCACATGGATCTCTTTTTCCGCAAAGAATACCGGCAGCCGGATCGTCAGGTGCAG
>USGS01000063.1 GCA_900554275.1 uncultured Eubacteriales bacterium | reverse complement strand
AAGGACCTGGAGCGGCACATCAAGGAGTATCTGGCCATCCGCTGCGGTATGCAGGAGGTGTTCAACTATCCCTGGATGGACGAGCAGTTCGTCAATGCCGTGCTGCAGAGCACCGACGGCATCCTGTATCTGTCCACGCCGCCGTCCCCGGCGGAGAAGTATATCCGCTCCTCCCTGCTGCCCAACCTGTGCAAGGACGTGGTGAAGAACGAGCGGTATTACAGCGAGTTCGCCATTTTTGAAACGGCCCAGGTGTTCCGGGACGAGAACTACACATCCCCCTATGATGAACGGGAGAAGCTGCCGTCCCAGCGCAAGAATGTGGCCGGCGTGTTCGCCTCCGCCGGAAAGGACGTCACAGCCCTGTTCCGCAAGGCCAAGGGCGTGATCGAGATGATGCCCCGCTACACCCACATGGAGGGCTTCACCTTCAGGCAGACAGAAAAGCCGGTGTGGGCCGATACCGTGGTGTGGCTGAACATCTATCTGGGCGAAGAAAAGGTGGGCGACCTGGCCCTGCTGGCCAAGAAGGTTTCCATGGCCTGCGGCATCAGGAATCTGAACGTGATGCTGTTCGAGATCGATCAGGACTCTCTGAAGCCCTTCAAGTCCCGCACCAACACCTTCACCCATATGCCGGAGTATCCCATGACCGACTACGACATCTCCATGCTGCTGGACGGCGAGGTGCAGTGGAAGGATGTGGCCCAGACCATCGGCGGCGTGAAGAGCGAGCTGCTCCATGGCGCGGCCTTCGTGGACGAGTACCGGGGCAAGCAGGTGCCGGATGGTAAAAAGTCCATGACGGTGCGGCTGACCATCGGCGCGAAGGACAAGACGCTGACCTCCACAGAGATCGATGAGGCCGCCTCCAACGTGCTGAAGAAGCTGGTAAAACGGTTCGGCGCGGAGCTTCGGTCGAAATAAGACGCAACTATTCCCCGGCGGGACGCACTTTTTCCTCTTTACAGCGGCGGAGAAATGGCGTATACTGTGGGTAGCTTAGAGAAAGGCGGTGTGTCGGCATGGATGAATTCACCAGAAAATTCAACGCGGCAGAGGACAAGGAGCAGCAGGTGCATTATGTTCTCACCACCGTCTACGAGTCGCTGAAGGAAAAGGGCTACGATCCTATCAATCAGATCGTGGGCTATATCCTGTCGGAAGACCCCACCTATATCACCAACCACAACTCGGCGCGGTCGCTGATCTGCAAGATCGACCGGGACGAGCTGCTGCAGGTGCTGGTGAAGAGCTATCTGGAGCTGTAAGGATCATATCGCACGAAGGACCGCCGAAGGGCGGTCCTTTTTATCTGACAAATATTTCCGACCGTTCCCGCGTTGACAGGTCGTGGCAGATGTGTTACAATTTGGTTACAAAAATTTGGGAGGTACATCATGGCTGACACGAAGAAGCCCGAGGGGCTTGTCTATAAAGGCCACCCTCTGCGCCGGGTGGACAATTTCATCTATTACGGCAGCATGGCCGACAAGTATATCGTCCTGCTGCAAATTCTGGACACGGCCAAGGAGCAGGATATGGACGTGGCCAAGAAGGTGTCCGTGCAGCTCCAGCTCACCGCGCCGGACCTGAAATCCCGCGACCGCGTGGTAAAGAAGTCTGAGAAGGACAGCCTGTACGCCGCCATGGACGTGGGCTGCATCTGGCTGGAGCGGGCGCTGGCCGGCAAGCTGTAAGGCTGCGCCGCGAAAGAAACGACCATGAAACGGACGATTTGTGCATTGCTGGCCGCGCTGGTGGGCGTTACCGCCTTCACCGGCGCGACCATTCTGAACGGACAGATGGACAGCCACGCTGTGGATGTAACGCAGGCTGTCCCCGTCGTGGCCAGCGCCGGTCTTCTGCAGACCGACGCCGCCGCTGACACGACGCTTGTCCCCTACGCGGCCCGCTTTTCCGCGCTGGTCAGCGCTGCGGCCATCACGGCACTGGAGGATATGGAGACGGCGGAGGACGCCGCCGCCAACAACAGCGACCTGAAGCAGGCCGGCTCCACCGCGAAGGCGGCCCTGCAGGCCGCCGCAGCAGAGGAGACTCCGGAAGAGCCCGCCAAGGAGGAAACCTCAGGAGAGCCCGCCTCCGCCTCCACCACCGGTGTGGCGGCGCTGGGCGTCATCAGCGGCACGGGTGTGCGGATGCGCAGCGGCCCGGGCACGGGGTACTCCATCCTGATGACCATGAGCCAAAACGCGGCGGTGGCCATCACCGGAAAGGATGGAAACTGGTACAAGGTGCTGTACGACGGCACTTCCGGCTGCATCTCCGCGGACTATGTGACACGCTATGAAAGCGCCGGCGGCCTGCGCTATACCGGCCGGGTGACGGCGGACACGCTGAACATCCGCAGCGGCCCGGACAGCGGCAGCAGCGCCGTGGGCAGCGTGCAGAGCGGCGCGTATGTGACGGTGACGGGCATTGAAAAAGGCTGGTACGTCGTGAGCTATAACGGCGTCAGCGGCTATGTATCCGGCGACTATGTGGCTCTGTGCGCCGACGGCAGCACAGCGGCGGAAGCACCGGCGGAGACGCCCGCCGAGGCACCTGTGGAGGAAACGCCTGCCGTATCCGAGCCGGTGGCCGGCACGGTCAGCGGCAGCTACGTGGTATCTTTGGCCCAGCAGTACTTAGGCACGCCCTATGTGTACGGCGGCAGCTCCGCCAGCGGGTTCGACTGCTCCGGCTTTACGATGTATGTGTTCTCTCAGGCGGGCGTGAGCCTGCCCCACGGCGCCACCAGCCAGCTGAGCTACGGCACGGAGGTGTCCCGCAGCGACCTGCAGCCCGGCGACCTGGTGTTCTTCCAGGACTACGGCGCGGTGGCGTCCCACGTGGGCATTTACATCGGCGGCGACCAGTTCATCCACGCCTCGTCCTCCTACTACAACGGACGCTGCGTGGTGACATCCTCCCTGACGGAGACATACTACGACGGCCATTATTACACCGCGCGGCGGCACTGATACATACACGCCCATTCCCAGCACCCACCCGGTCTCATGACACAAGGAGGTCCTCGTATGACAGAGGGAAAGGAAATGTCCCCCCGGCGCATTTATGTTCTCACCCTGGCCATTGCGGTGGCCGCGGCTTCCGCCGTATGTCTGTACCACGGACTGCGCACCGGGAAGGACAGCGTCCTGGGCCTGACGGCGCAGGCGGAAAAATACTTCGGCGTGGAGAACGCCGAGCTGGTGCTGGCCCAGAAGCGGGGCGACTATATGGCCGCGCTGCTGCGAAATGCGGACGGCAGCCCCTTTATGGCCCTGTACCAGCGAGACACGCTGTTCCGGGATCGCTGGCAGGCTGTCGGCGGCACCTCGTCCTTCGCGCCGGGGACCATGGACAGCTGGAACTACGGCGACCCAAAGGGCAACGCGGTACTGATTTTCTCCGGGCTGGAGCTTCCCACCGAGGCCAAATGGTACACCTTTACCAACAGCGGCACCGAATACCTCCGCCCCGTTAGTTCTGACCGGGTGCTGGATCTTTTCGTCATCGGCGGCGCGGACGATATCAGCGGCGTCCCCGTCCTGCTGGATGAGAACCGGCAGGAATTGAAGTAAATACACAGCTTGCATAAAAGAATTCCTTCCCTTTCGGGAAGGAATTCTTTTATCGCTTTATTGCTCCGCCTCGGCGCTCTCCGTCTCCGCCGTCTGTGCGCGGTTGACATACAGTTCCTCCGGCTTGTGGGGATGGAGCTTGATGTGATACAGCAGCATAAAGGCCGATACCAGCACCATGACCAGGCTCAGCGCCTGGCTGACGCGGATGGGCTGGCCGCCGATGGTCCAGTCGAAGAGGTACAGGCTATCGGTGCGCAGTCCCTCGATCCAAAACCGGCCCAGGCCGTACCACAGGAAGTAGAACCAGGTGTTCTCGCCGTCGAAGCGGCGGGCCTTGGAGACGATGAACACGATGAGCAGCAATCCCACCACGTTCCACAAGCTCTCGTACAGGAACGTGGGGTGGACGTCCACCGCCTCGCCGGCTTTGGTGAGCAGCTCCATGCGCCAGGGCAGCGTGGTCTCGCCGCCGAAGGCCTCCCGGTTCATGAAGTTGCCCCAGCGGCCGACGGTCTGGCCGATGAGCAGGCCCATGACGACCAGATCGGTGAGCGCGCCCAGCTTGAAATGGCGCACGCGGCTGAGGACATAGCAGGTGGCGATGGCCACGATAACGCCGCCGTAGATGGCCAGGCCGCCGTCCCAGACGGCGATGACCCTGCCCCAGTCCAGCGAGCCGTCGGTATTTCTGAACTCGGACAGGTAGAAGATGACGTAGTAGACCCGCGCGCCGATGACGGACAGGGGCACGCCCCACAGCACGCCGTCCAGCAGATTATCCTCGCTGATGCCGTACTTCGTCCGCTGGCGCATACAGAACCACAGGGCCAGCACCACGCCCAGGGCGATGAGGATGCCGTACCAGTAGATGGCCTTGCCGCCGATGTGGAGGGCGACGGAGGACGCGGTAAACTCCCAGTCGCCGAAAAGCCCCGGAAAACGGATGGGGCTGTCGTCCATAATGGACAGAGGGGAAACGGACATAACTCAAGCCTCCTTGGGGGTGATAACGGACAGGGCCATGTGGTCGCGGGTCATGTTCCGCCGCAGGAAGTCCAGCACGTCCTCCACGGTGATGCTGTCGTACACCTCCGGGAAGCGGTAGGGATCGTAGCCCTGGAAGCAGCCCTCGGCCATGGACACGGCGATGGACTCGAAGGAGTTCAGGGCCTTCAGCGCCGCGCCGAAGTTGGCGTTGACCACGCGGCGGTAATAGTCGCCGTCCACGCCCTCGCTGACCAGACGCCGGGCCTCGGCCAGAATGGCCTCCGCCACCGCCTGGGGGTCTTTGCTGTCGCCGCCGGCGTAGACATAGGACGCGCCGGGCAGCAGGTCGAAGGCCGCGCCGAACGATCCGTTGATGAGCCCCTCGGCGTACAGCCGGGCGTACAGAGGGCTGGACTCGCCCATGAGCACATCGCAGGCCAGCTCGCCGATGGCGGTGAACCGGTGCTGCTCCTCCCCGCCGTGCTGGGGCGGGCACTTGAAGCCCACCAGGAACGTGGGCATGGACACCTCCATGGCGGCGGTGACGAAATGCTCCGCGGCGGTCAGCTCCTCCTCCGCGCCGTAGTCGCGGCGGATCAGCGGGCCGCTTTTGGCGGGCAGGATCTGATTGGCGGCGGCGATGATGCGCTCCGGCTTTACGTCGCCCACCACCACCAGGCACATATTGGCCGGGGTGTAGAACGCCTTGTGGCAGTCGTACAGCGTCTGGGCGGTAATATGGCTGATGCTCTCCACGCTGCCGGCCACCGGCGTGCGGACGGGGCTGGTGTGGTACAGCGCCTGCATGAGCTGCTTGTAGACCTGCCACTCCGGGTTGTCCTCGATCATGCCGATCTCCTGGCCGATGATGCCCTGTTCCTTCTGCACGCTCTCGTCGGTGAAGTAAGGGATGGACACGAAGGACAGCAAAATCTCCAGGCTCTCGTAGAACTTGTCCGTGGCGTCGAAATAGTAGCAGGTGATGGCGTTGGAGGTGAAGGCGTTGGGCTCGGCGCCGTTTTTCGCCAGCTCCTGAAGGGCGTTGCCGTCCTCGGTGTCGAACATCTTGTGCTCCAGGTAGTGGGCGATGCCGGCGGGGGTGTCCAGCCACTGGCCGTCCTTTTCAAAGCGCATATCCATGCCGCCGTAGCGGGTGGCAAACAGCGCGTACTTCCGCAGAAAGTCCTTCTTGGGGACGATATACACCGGCAGGCCGTTGGGCAGGGTGGTGTGAAAGACCTCCTCGCCGATGCGTTCATACAGCTTCTTTTCCATTTACGCGTCCCTCCCTCCCAGGAAATAGATGGTGTCCAGATGCACCGTCCGGGCGGCGGCCACGATGCGCTCCTTCGTGACACGCTCCAGCTCGGCGGCCAGCTCCTCCGGCGTCTCGTGGACGCCGGACGCGATCTGACCCAGGTAGAAGTTCTCCAGTGCGCCCTGAGAGTCGGACAGGGACAGCAGAGACGAACGGATGGCCTGCAGCGCGCCCTCCTGCTCCCAGTCCTCCCAGTCGCCCGTCTGCACCGCCTTGAGCTGGCGGTCGATCTCCTCCAGCGCCCGGTCGCGGCTGCCGGTCTCCACGCCGCTGGACACGGTGAGGATATTCTTGCTGCGGGCGTAGCTGCTGGAGGCGTAGTAGCACAGGGACAGCTTCTCCCGCACGTTCAGGAACAGCTTGGAGTTGCTCGTCCCGCCGAAGATCAGGTTGGCCAGGACCATGGCGGGATAGTCTTTGCTGGTGCAGCGGTAGCCCACCGCCAGCTTGCCCTGGGTCACGTCCATGGTCTCGTTGATGAACCGGGGCTGAGACGGGGCGGCTACCTGTTCCACTGGCGGCAGCTCGTCCTGATGTCCCCGGGGCAGGGCCGCCAGGGCGGACAGGACGGCGTCCTCCACCCGCTGCTCCTCGGCGCTGCTGCAGTAGAGCAGCTCCACGCGGCTGGAGGACAGCAGCTGCTGGCTGTGGACGTACAGCGTCTGGTTGTTGACGCGGCGGGCCGTCTCATCGTCGCCCAGGCGCAGCACGCTGTACGGCTCGCCGGCGCACATCTCCTGCATCAGCCGGATGTCCGCCCAGTCCCGCTTGTCGTTCCGCAGGGCACGGAGGGCGTCGATGAGGTTTTCCTTCTCGCTGTCCACGTATTCGCTGAGAAAGCGTCCGCCCCGGGTGACGGGGTCCAGCAGCAGCTCGCCCAGCATGGCGGCCACCGGCTCGAGGAGCTTCTCGCCGCGGGGCGTGAAGGCGTCGTCGATGAACCCGGCGGCAAAGCCCACGCACTGGCGCTCGCCCTTTTTGCGGACGGTGTAGTCCACCGTCGCACCGTAGAGAGTGTCCAGCGCGGCGGACAGGCTCTCCATGTCCGGGCAGCGCATCGTACCGCGGCGCAGCACGGCGGGCAGCAGCGCGTTGGCGGCGGCTGTCTCCCGGTGCAGACCGGTGATAAGGTTCAGCGTCAGGCGGCTGGTTTTGAATTTACTGGCGGGCAGATACGTCAGGAACACGTCCTGCATGATCTCCCGACGGTTTTCATACATAGAACTACCTCCGTTCTCAGGTATAAACATACGCATGATAGTATACACCATTTCCAGAAAAAAGAAAAGTGGGGATTTTGCAGGGAAAGAGCCGCCCTGCCGGGCGGCTCTTTTTTGATGTCAGCGGCGGACGACCTCCCGTCCATCCGACCACACGGAAACGATGTTGTGGCGGTGGGTCATGTAGATGGCGCGCTCGAACCGCTCCTGTACGGTCAGGGCGTGGGCCGCCTCGGGGAAATCACCGTCGTCGATGACCACTGCGTGGAGCTTGTCGCCCACGGCGAAGCCGTCCCCCGCGCCGAAATACTTATGGCCGGAGGTCGTGCCCAGGTAGTAGCCCTCCGGCACAGTGAGGAAGTCGGGATGCCACCGGTCGGTGACGCGGCGGGCCTTGGACGTGCGGATGGACATGGTGATGACCTTATACATGGGCAGCTGCGCGCCGCCGGCGATGTCGCTGCCCAGCGTGACCCACAGCCCCTCGTTGACCATCTGCCGCACGGGACAGATGCCGGAGCAGATGTTCACGTTGGAGTCGGCACAGTGGACCACCACCACGCCGTGGTCCTTGATGGCCTGCCGCTCCCGCTGGTCGGAGTGGACGCAGTGGGCCATGACGGTGTGGTCCTTCCACAGGCCGTATTTATCGTAGGTCTCCCAATACTGGCGGCACTCCGGGTGCAGCTCCCGCACCCAGGCGATCTCGTGGGTGTTCTCCGACAGGTGGGACTGGACGTACAGCCCGCGCTGGGCGGCCAGCTTGCCCAGCGCCGCCATCAGCGCATCGGTGCAGCTGGGGGTGAACCGGGGCGTGATGATGGGCTTGATATGCTCGAACCGGCAGCCGTCCAGCCAGCGCAGCGTCTCGGCTATGGACTCCTCGGTGGTCTCCTGCAGCGCGCCGGGCAGGCCGTTGCGATCCATGTTCACCTTGCCCACATAGCCGGTGACACCGGCCCGCTCCAGCTCTTCCATCAAAATCAGCGTGGCATCGGTGTGGAGGGAGGAGAACATACACACCCGGGTCGTGCCGCTGGTGATCAGGTCGGTGGCCAGGCGGTGGTAGACCCGGTGGGCGTAGTCCGTGTCGGCAAAGCGGGCCTCGGTGGGGAACGTGTAGGTGTTCAGCCAGTCCAGCAGCGGCAGGTCCATGCCCATGCCCAGCATGGGGTACTGGGGCGCGTGAAGGTGCATATCCACAAAGGACTGCATGATGAGGCGGTGGCCGAAGTCCCGCAGCTCCGCGTGCTCCAGCCCCTCCGGCACGCGGTCTGACACGGCGGTGATGACGCCGTCCTCCAGCACCAGGCAGCCGTGCTCTAAAATGTCCAGACGCCCCATCTGCGGCGCATGGACGATGTTGCCCTTCAGTATCTGCGTCATATTGAAAACCTCCTGCAGGCAAAATAAAAATGGATGCTTCAGCACCTGTGCGCTGAAACACCCATAGCAGAGCCGTTGGCGGCTCGGTAGAAACGCCCGCGCCATTCTCGCGGGGCTATATGAGCTGTTTAACGGTGATAGTATAGCATACTATTTCAAGGAAGGCAAGCAAAAACCGCCACTCTGCCAAGTGACGGTTTTCTATAATTTTTAGCAAAACCCATTTTCGGAGCTAAACCGCTTGTCAAATCAGGCCACTCCTACCCTTATTATACCCAACTGAGGCTTTTTGTCAAGCCGGTTTCCGGAAAGAACATCAAAAACGGCAGGGGCGGATACACTCCGCCCCTGCCGCTGTTTTATTCCTCTTATTCCACGGTCACGCCGCGCTTTTTGAACTCCTCCACCATCAGGTCCAGGTCCGGCTCGATGTGGATGGGCTCACCGGCGGACTTGATGGCGTTGGCCACGTCCTTCAGGCCATTGCCGGTGACCACGGACACCACGGTGGCATCGTGGGGGATCAGCCCCTCCTCGCAGGCCTTCTTCAGCGCCGCCGCGCCGGTGACACCGGCAGGCTCACCGAACACGCCGCAGGTGCGGCCCAGCAGCCGCTGGGCGGCCAAAATCTCCTCATCGGAGACGTTGACGGCGATGCCGTTGGACTCGCGGATGGCCATCAGGGCCTTGTCGGCGTTGCGGGGCACGCCCACGGAGATGGAGTCGGCGATGGTGTTCTCATCCATGGGCTCCCAGGGCTTGTTCTCCTGGATGGCGCGGTTGATGGGATAGCAGCCCAGGGACTGGGCGGAGATCAGGCGGGGCAGCTTGTCGATGAAGCCGATGGCGTACAGATCCTTGAAGCCCTTCCACACGCCGGCGATGGTGCAGCCGTCGCCCACGGAGATGGCCAGATAGTCGGGCATCTCCCAGTTCAGCTGCTCGGCGATCTCCAGAGCCACGGTCTTCTTGCCCTCGGACAGATAGGGGTTGATGCTCTGCAGCAGTTGTTTGAGGCGTGCTCTTTCCTCGCTGGATTTGATTTTTTGTGAAACGGATACTTTGTC
>USGS01000062.1 GCA_900554275.1 uncultured Eubacteriales bacterium | reverse complement strand
TCTCCCGCCAGGGCGTTGAGGTAGGCGGGCAGGGTGGCCACCAGGGTCTTGCCCTCGCCGGTCTTCATCTCGGCGATACGGCCCTGGTGCAGGACGATGCCGCCCACCAGCTGGACGGGATAGGGGCGCATACCCAGCACGCGGTCGGCGGCCTCCCGGACGGTGGCAAAGGCTTCCGGCAGGATGTCGTCCAATGTCTCGCCCTGGGTCAGGCGGGCCTTGAACTCCGGCGTTTTGGCCTGCAGCTCAGCATCGGTGAGCTTTTTATAGTCCTCCTCCAGCGCCGTGATCTTGTCCACGATGGGGTAGATGGACTTCAGCTCACGCTGGCTGTACGTTCCGAAAACCTTGGTAAACAGTCCCATATATTTGTATCCTTTCTGTGTAAAAGAATAAGCATACAGTATTACAATGATACATTGTACCACAGGACGGTGTCTAATGCAAAAGAATTTCTGTGAACAAAAAAATATCCTGCCGCGGCGTGAGCCGGAGCAGGATATTTTTTGAATTGAGTTACTTCACCAGTTCGATGACAGCGGTCTCGGCAGCATCGCCGCGGCGGACGCCGGTGCGGATGATGCGGGTGTAACCGCCGTTGCGCTCAGCATAGCTGGGAGCCAGCTCCTTGAACAGCTTGTTGGCCACATCCTCGCGGGTGATGAAGCTCAGCGCCTGACGGTAGGCAGCCAGATCGCCCTTCTTGCCGAGGGTGATCATCTTCTCGGCGAGGGGCTTGATCTCCTTGGCGCGGGTGATGGTAGTCTCCATACGACCGTTGTCCAGGAAATCGGTGACCTGCTGACGGAGCATCGCCTTGCGCTGGTCGGTAGTCTTACCGAGCTTACGAGTTCCGGGCATTTCAGTTTCCTCCTTGTCGGATCGGCGCGGTGTGCGCAGATCTGTTAGTTGTTGTCTTCGCTGGCCAGGGACAGGCCCATCATCGCCAGCTTGTTGATGACTTCCTCAAGGGACTTGCGACCCAGGTTGCGGACCTTCATCATCTCGTCCTCGGTCTTGGAGATCAAGTCCTCGACGGTGTTGATGTTGGCGCGCTTGAGGCAGTTGAAGCTGCGGACGCTGAGATCCAGCTCTTCGATGGTCAGCTCCAGCACCTTGTTCCGGTCATCGGCGGCCTTCTCGACCACGGTGGGCTTGTCGCCCAGGTTGTCGCTCAGGTCGGTGAACAGGGCAAAGTGGTCGCAGAGGATCTTGGCACCCAGGGACACGGCATCACGGGCGGTGATGGTGGTGTCCGTCCAGACCTCCAGCGTCAGCTTATCGTAGTCGCTGGAGGTACCGACACGGGTGTTCTCCACGGTGTAGTTGACCTTGTAGACGGGGGTGTAGATGGAGTCGATGGGGATGACACCGATGACGCCAGGGCGCTGGGCCTTGTTCTGGTTGGCAGAAACGTAGCCGCGGCCGTGGCTCAGGGTGATCTCCATACTCAGCGTGGCACCCACGTCCAGCGTGGCGATGTGCAGGTCCGGGTTGAGGACCTCCACCTCGCCGTCGCTCTTGATGTCGCCGGCGGTGACTTCGCACGGGCCGGCGGCTTCGATGAAGACGGTCTTGGTGGTTTCGCAGTGCAGCTTCGTCAGCAGATTTTTCACGTTCAGAACGATCTCCGTTACATCCTCCTTGACGCCGGGGATGGTGGAGAATTCATGCTGGACACCGGCGATCTTGATGCCGGTGGCAGCGGTGCCGGGCAGGCTGGACAGCAGGGTGCGGCGCAGCGCATTGCCCAGGGTCGTTCCGTAACCGCGCTCCAGGGGTTCGATCACATATTTTCCATAGGAAGCGTCGCCGGGTGTTTCGATACACTCGATCTGGGGCTTCTCAATTTCGATCATGCAGTACCCTCCTTCATTCTATTGGCGGGCGCGGTGCCTTCCGCGCCCTGATTCATTCCAGTGCTTCGTGAGGGTCAGAACCCTATTACTTGGAGTACAACTCGACGATCAGATGCTCCTCGATGGGCATATCGATGTCCTCGCGGGCGGGCAGGGTGACGACAGTGCCCTTCAGGGCGGTCTTGTCACGCTCCAGCCACTTGGGGACGGTGACCATGGGGGCATCCTCGGCGGTCAGGCGCTTGAAGGTCACGGAGGAGCGGCTGCTCTCCTTGACCTCGATCACATCGCCCACACGCACCAGATAGGAGGGGATGTTGACCTTGTGGCCGTTTACGGTGAAATGGGCGTGGTTCACCAGCTGACGCGCCTCGCGGCGGGTCATGGCGAAGCCCAGGCGGTACACCACGTTGTCCAGGCGGCGCTCCACCAGGCTCAGCAGGTTCTCGCCGGTCTTGCCGGGCATGGTGGAAGCCTTCTCATAGTAGGCATGGAACTGCTTCTCCAGGATGCCATAGACGAACTTGACCTTCTGCTTCTCGTTGAGCTGGACGGCGTACTCGCTCTTCTTCTTTCTCATCTGGCCGCCGGGGTTGCGCTTGGTCTCCTTCTTGGAGTAACCCATGACGGTAGGAGAAATACCCAGCGCCTTGCAACGCTTGGCGACAGGCTGCATATTTTTAGCCATGATTTCATATCCTCCTTTTTCCGATTACACGCGACGACGCTTGGGGGGACGGCAGCCGTTGTGGGGGATGGGGGTGACGTCCTTGATCATCGTCACCTCCAGGCCCACGGCCTGCAGCGCGCGGATGGCTGCTTCACGTCCCTGACCAGGGCCCTTGACGAAGACCTCGACGGTCTTCAGGCCATGCTCCATAGCAGCCTTGGCAGCCGTCTCAGCGGCGCTCTGGGCGGCGAAGGGAGTGGACTTCTTGCTGCCGCGGAAACCGAGACCACCGGAGGAAGCCCAGGACAGAGCGTTGCCCTGTGCGTCGGTGACGGTCACCATGGTGTTGTTGAAGGAAGAACGGATGTGGACCTGACCCTTCTCGATGTTCTTCTTCTCGCGACGGCGGCGGATGACTTTCTTGCCTTTTACGTTAGCCATGATCTATTCTTCCCTCCTTTACTTCTTCTTGTTAGCGATGGTCTTCTTGGGGCCTTTGCGGGTGCGAGCGTTGGTCTTGCTGCGCTGGCCGCGAACGGGCAGGCCACGACGGTGGCGAGTTCCGCGATAGCAGCCGATTTCAGTCAGACGCTTGATGTCAAGCGCTACCTGACGACGCAGATCACCCTCGACGATGTAGGAGTGGTCGATGGCTTCACGGAGCTTGGCTTCGTCGGCCTCGGTCAGATCCTTCACTCGGGTGTCGGGGTTGATGCCTGTCTGCGCCAGGATGTCCTGGGCACTTTTTCTTCCAATACCATAGATATAAGTCAAACCGATTTCGATTCGCTTATCCTTGGGCAGGTCAATACCGGCAATACGTGCCATAATTAGTGCACCTCCACTTTCTACTTAGCCCTGTCTCTGCTTGTGCTTGGGGTTCTCGCAAATGACCATGACACGGCCTTTACGACGGATCACTTTGCACTTCTCGCACATGGGCTTCACGGACGGTCTTACTTTCATTTTGATAAACCTCCTACTTACTGCGCCAGGTGATCCGACCACGGGTCAGATCGTAAGGTGACATTTCCACCGTCACCTTATCGCCGGGCAGAATCCTGATGAAATTCATTCTGAGCTTTCCGGAAATATGCGCTAAGATCGTGTGTCCATTTCCAATATCGACTTGGAATGTGGTGTTGGGCAGCGACTCGACGACGACGCCCTCGACTTCGATCATGTCGGATTTTGCCAAGTGTTATCCCTCCTGGTCTTGATCACTGCCGCGAAACGCGGCTATGGCTTTACGAAGCTCACTATTTGTGATTTGTTCGCTGCTTCTGATTTTCTGGGAGAGCGGGCCACCGTCGGAGCGGAGCAGCGCCGCGTGCTTGCGCCGCTTGCGCTTGGGCCGCTCCACGGGCCGCCTTTTCCCATCCGCCAGCAGGAGAAAGTCACCCTGGCAGTCAAGGACGTAGAAGGGTGAGCCTTTGTCCCTGCCGGCGGTAGATGTTACGATGCTTGCTTTGACAATGTCCATATCACACCAACGATTTCTCCGGGTCGGTCAGAAGCTCCGGCTCACCGGCGGTGATCAGAATGGTGTTTTCGTAGTGGGCGGCGTTTTTCCCATCGGCGGTCTTCACCGTCCAGCCATCCGGCATCTGCAAAATGGCGGCGCTGCCGGCGTTGACCATCGGCTCGACGGCAATGGTCATGCCCCGCAGCAGGCGAGGCCCGTGACCGGGCTTGCCGTAGTTGGGAACCTCCGGCGGCTCGTGCATTTTCCGGCCGATGCCGTGACCGACATATTCCCGGACGATGCTGAAGCCGTTGGTCTCCACATAGGCCTGCACGGCGGCGGAGATGTCAGACAGGCGGCAGCCCTCGCGGGCGTATTTCAAGCCCTCGAAAAAGCTCTGCTGGGTGACACGGATCAGCCGCAGCGCCTCGTCGGACACCTGACCGCAGGGGTAGGTGCCGGCGCAGTCGCCGTGGAAGCCGCCGATGAACGCGCCCACATCCACGCTGACGATGTCGCCCTCCTGCAGCACCCGCTTACCGGGGATGCCGTGGATGATCTCATCGTTGACGGAGACGCACACGCTGGCGGGGTAGCCGTTGTAGTGCAGGAAGGACGGGGTCGCGCCCTGGTCCTCAATGAATTGGAACACTGCCTTGTCGATCTGAGCGGTGGTGACGCCGGGCTTTACCATATCCCGTGCCAGAGCACGGGCGGCCGCGGTAATTTTGCCCGCCCGGCGCATCAGCTCGATCTCGTGGGCCGATTTGAGTGTGATCATTCACTCACTCCCAAAGCCCGGAGAATGGCCTGGGTCGTACCGTCCACGGTGGGCTGGTCGTCCACAGTCTTCAGAATGCCCCGGGCCTCGTAGAAGCCCTTGAGGGGTTCTGTCTCCTTATGATAGACCGCCAAACGGTCGCGGACCGTTGCGGGGTCATCATCCTTGCGCTGCTTCAGCGCGCCGCCGCACACGTCGCACACGCCTTCCTTTTTGGGAGGGATGTTGACGATGTGGTAGCTTGCGCCGCAGCTCTCGCACACACGCCGGCCACCCATGCGAGCCACGATCTTCTCATCGGGGATCTCGATGGCGACGACGGCATCGAACCTGATACCTGCTTCCTCCAAAGCCTCAGCCTGGGCGATGGTGCGGGGCACGCCGTCCAGGATGTAGCCATTCGCGCAGTCGGCCTCCTGCAGGCGCTCGTTGATGATGCCGATGATGACCTCATCGGGGACGAGCTTACCGGCGTCCATGTACGCCTTGGCCTGAAGGCCGGTGGGCGTACCGTTCTTGACGGCGGCGCGCAGGATATTGCCGGTGGAAATGGTGGGGATACCCAGCTTCTTCTTGATGATGTCTGCCTGTGTGCCCTTACCGGCACCGGGAGCACCTAAAAGGATCAGTTTCATGATAACACCTCAATTATTCCAGGAAGCCCTTGTACTGACGCATCAGCATCTGGGACTCCAGCGCCTGAACGGTTTCCAGCGCCACGCCCACCACGATGATGACGGAGGTACCGCCGATGGACAGGGCCGCCACGTTGACGATCTTGCCAATAAGCAGGGGCAGGATCGCCACAACGCCAAGGTAGATAGCGCCGAACAGCGTGACCTTGTTGAGGACTTTCTTGATGAAGTCGGCGGTGGGCTTGCCGGGACGGAAGCCGGGGATGAAGCCGCCGTTCTTCTTCAGGTTGTTGGAGATCTCAATGGGGTTGAACTGGATGGTGGCATAGAAGTAGCTGAAGGCGATGATCATCAGGAAGTAGATGATCATATACAGCACGCTCTTGCTATCCACGGCGTTGACCAGGGAGTAGGCGAAGGTGCCTTTCTCAGGGGCGGGCAGGAACGCCGCCACGGTGGGGATGATCATGGCGATGGACTGGGCGAAGATGATGGGCAGGACGCCGGACATATTCACCTTCATGGGGAGGGTGGAAGCCTGGCCGCCGTACATCTTACGGCCCACCTGGCGCTTGGCGTACTGGACGGGGATGCGGCGCTCTGCGCCGTTGACCCAGGTGATCAGCACGATGAGAGCCAGGATGCCGATGACCACCAGCACCGCGTGCCACCACTGCATCGCGCCGGAGCGCAGGGAGATGCTCATGGAGGACACCATGCTGGGAACGCGGGAGAGGATACCGGCGAACAGGATGATGGAGATACCGTTGCCGATACCAAATTCGGTGATCTGCTCACCCATCCACATCACGAAGGAAGAGCCGGCGATGAAGGACACGATGATGACCAGGGCGGGCCAGAAGCCGGTGCCGGTCAGGATGTTGGCGCTCTTCATCAGGGCGTAGTAGCCCCAGCCCTGCAGGATGGCGATGGCCACCGTGGCGTAGCGGGTGATGGACTGGATCTTCTTCTTGCCCTCCTCGCCGCCTTCACGGGCCAAGCGCTCCAGAGCGGGAATGGCGATGGTCAGCAGCTGGATGATGATGGAGCTGTTGATGTAGGGCTGGACGCCCAGGGCGAACACGGTCGCGCTGGCGAACGCGCCGCCGGACATAACATCATACAGGCCCAGCACCGTGGTGGACATGGAGCTGAGGTAGTCAGACAGCAGCTTCGTATCCACCCAGGGCACAGGGATAGCATTACCGATGCGGAAGATCAGCAGGATCAAGGCCGTGAACACGATCTTCTTGCGCAGCTCGGGAATGCCCCACGCTTTTTTGATCGTCTGGATCACGTCAGATCACCTCTGCCTTTCCACCGGCTGCTTCGATCGCTTCCTTAGCAGCCTGGGAGAAAGCAGCGGCCTGCACGGTCACCTTCTTGGTAACTTTGCCGTTACCCAGGACCTTGTAGCCGTACTCGCACTTGCTCAGGATACCCTTAGCAAGCAGGGCTTCCGCGGTGACGATCTCGCCGTCCTCAAACTTGTTGAGGGCGCTCAGGTTAATGATCTCCAGGGGCTTGGCAAAAATGTTGTTGAAACCGCGCTTGGGGATGCGGCGGGCCAGAGGCATCTGGCCGCCTTCAAAGCCGATACGGGTGCCGCCGCCGGAGCGGGCCTTCTGACCCTTATGGCCGCGACCTGCGGTCTTGCCGTTGCCGGAGCCGTGGCCACGGCCCTTGCGGTAGGCTTCCTTAACGGAGCCGGCTGCGGGAGACAGTTCATTCAGTTTCATGCTCTCGCACCTCCTTAGTTCTCTTCAGTGACCTTCAGCAGGTAGCCGATCTTGGCGACCTTGCCGCGGGTCTGGGCATTGTCGGGCTGGACGGTGGTGTCACCGATCTTGCGCAGGCCCAGGGAGTTGGCAGTGGCGATGTGCTTTTCCAGTCTGCCGTTGAGGCTCTTTACGAGCTGGATCTTCAGATTAGCCATGTGTCGATCCTCCTTAACCCACGATCTCGTCCACGCTCTTGCCGCGGGTGCGGGCGACCTCTTCCGGGGTACGCAGGGCCTTCAGGCCCTCAAAGGTGGCGGCGACCACGTTGACTGCGGTGTTGGAGCGCAGGCACTTGGTACGGATGTCCCTGATGCCGGCGGCTTCCATGATGATACGCACCGGGCCACCGGCGATAACGCCAGTACCGGGGGCGGCGGGCTTCATCAGCACGCGGCCTGCACCGGCCTCGCCGATGATCTCGTGAGGGATGGTACTGCCGGACAGGGAGACGGTGATCATGTTCTTCTTGGCGTCCTCAATGCCCTTGCGGATCGCCTCGGGGACCTCAGCGGCCTTGCCCAAGCCGAAGCCCACCTTGCCCTTGCCGTCGCCGACGACCATCAGAGCGGAGAACTTCATGACACGACCGCCCTTGACGGTCTTGGATACGCGGTTGGTAGCGACTACTTTTTCAATGTACTCGCTCTGCTCTCTTTCAAATCTTGCCATTGTCAGTTGTCCTCCTTTCTCAGAACTGCAGGCCGCCCTCGCGGGCGCCTTCGGCCAGCTCGGCCACACGGCCGTGGTACAGGTAGCCGCCGCGGTCGAACACGACGGTGTCGATGCCCTTGGCCTTGCAGCGCTCGGCCACCAGCTTGCCCACGGCGCGGGCAGCGGCCTTGTTGCCGCCGTTGCCCTCGATCTCCTTGTCCAGGGAGGACGCGGAGACCAGGGTGTTGCCGGCCACGTCGTCGATGACCTGGGCATAGATGTTCTTCTCGCTGCGGAAGACGTTCAGACGGGGACGCTCGGGAGTGCCGGACAGCTTGGCGCGGACTCTCTTATGACGCTTCAGACGCTGCGCGTTGGTATCGGGTCTTTTAATCATTTCGGCACACCTCCTTACTTCTTGGCGCCGGTCTTACCGACCTTGCGGCGGATGGTTTCATCAACATACTTGATGCCCTTGCCCTTATAAGGCTCGGGAGGACGCTTCTCGCGGACTTCCGCCGCGAACTGGCCGACCTTCTGCTTGTCAGGGCCGGAGATGACGATCTTGTTCTGAGCGGGGACGTCGATGGTGATACCGTCGATCTCCGCCATCTTCACGGGGTGGGAATAGCCCAGGTTCATGACCAGCTCGTTGCCCTCTTTGGCGGCACGATAGCCCACACCGTTGACCTCCAGCTCCTTCTTGAAGCCTTCGCTGACGCCAACGACCATGTTGTGCAGCAGCGCGCGGGTCATGCCGTGGAGCGCGCAGTGCAGCTTGTCGTCGGAGGGGCGCTTGACGTGGATGACGTTGCCGTCCTGCTCGAGGATCATCTCGGGGCGCAGAGCCTGCACCAGAGTGCCCTTGGGGCCCTTGACGGTGACAACGTTGTTCTCCGCGATGGTGACTTCCACACCAGCGGGGACGGTAATGGGCATTCTACCAATTCTCGACATTGTTCAAATACCTCCTTACCATACGAATGCAAGGACTTCGCCGCCGACGTGGGCCGCGCGAGCAGCCTTGTCGGTCATGACGCCCTTGGAAGTGGATACGATCGCGATACCGAGACCACGGAGCACGCGGGGCAGCTCGTCGGCGCCCACATAGACGCGCAGGCCGGGCTTGGACACGCGGCGCAGGCCGGAGATGACCTTCTCCTTACCGGCGTTGTACTTCAGGGTGATGTGGATCGTGCCCTGGGTACCGTCGTCGATGACCTGGAAGGACTTGATGTAGCCCTCGTCCAGCAGGATCTGAGCGATGCTCTTCTTCATGTTGGAAGCGGGAACATCCACGGTCTCGTGCTTGGCATTGTTGGCGTTGCGGATACGGGTGAGCATATCGGCAACAGGATCAGTGATGTGCATACTTGTAGTTCCTCCTATTTTAGAGTTACAGGCTGTCGCCTGTTGAGGCAGCGAGGTATCACTGATAATTTAGTCCGTCGGCAGCGCACTGCCGGTGTTTAATTACCAGTGACCTTTCGCCATCCTGTATTACCGAGAGGCTGTCGCCTCTTAGGTACGTGGGGGTTTTACCAAGAGGCCTTGCGGACGCCGGGGATCTCGCCCTTGTACGCCAGCGTGCGGAAGCAGATACGGCAGACGCCGTAGTCACGCAGGTAGGCGTGGGGACGGCCGCACAGCTTGCAGCGGTTGTACTTGCGGGTGGAGAATTTTGCAGGCGCCTGCTGCTTCAGGATCATAGACTTTTTAGCCATTTTCTTCTCCTCCTAATCAGCGTTCAAAGGGAGCGCCGACCAGGGTCAGCAGCTCGCGTGCTTCTTCATCGGTCTGGGCGGTGGTGCAGATGACGATGTCCATGCCGCGGATCTTGTCGATCTTGTCGTACTCGATCTCGGGGAAGATCAGCTG
>USGS01000061.1 GCA_900554275.1 uncultured Eubacteriales bacterium | reverse complement strand
GTCTCCGGTCTGCATGTTGATACTGGCTCCGAAAGCTCCTGCACCGTTGGTGGAAGTTCCTGCGCCACGCTGGATTTTCACGACTTTTTCTAACATTTGCCGAGGGCTATTCTCTTGCAATTTGCATTTTGAGACAGCCCCTTTTGCTTTTGAGAGACTTTGTCAGTTGATGGCAGCATTGCACCGTGTCAAAGCAACAGAAAGAGCGCCGGTCGGCTACCGGCGCTCTTTCTTATTTGGTGAGGTGAAAACAGCACACATCCTCTCGTGCCGACAGCCGCACGGTGGTGCGGCTGCCTGACGATTTGAGGATAGAAAGGAAAAGCAATTCATGTATACGAACTACTATTGCTAAGGTACACGCTTCCGGGTCAAATGTAAAGCGACAATACTGCATATTTATATGAAGAAATGTCATAGATTTATCGCTTCGTGTACGTCGGTTGCCGTTTCAACCCGTAAAATATGGGCATAAATGCCATTGCCGCCGCGCCGTTTACCGGGTATAATACAATTATGAAATATTATCATACAGGAGGACGCCTGTGGATACAAAGAAATTGGAGGCGCTGGTGGTGTCGGTGGAGCTGGGCAGCTTCACCCGGGCGGCGGAGCAGCTGGGCTATACCCAATCCGGCCTGACCCACATGATGAACAGCCTGGAAAAGGATATTGGCTTTACCGTTCTGGTCCGCGGCCGCTCCGGCGTGCAGCTGACCCCGGCGGGCCAGCGCATTTTCCCGCTGGTGCGGGAGTGCCTGGCCGGCAGCGCCGCCCTGGAGCGGGAGATCTCCCTGATCAACTCCCACAAGGAGGACAGCGTCCGGGTGGCGGCCTATGAGTCCATCGCCCGGCACTGGCTGCCGGAGGTGATCCAGCAGTTCCGCCGGGAGCATCCGGACGTGACGGTGGACATACAGATGGGCAGCGTGGACGAGGTGTACCGCTGGGTGCTGGAGGATCGGGTGGATATGTGCTTCGCCAGCCGGCAGGACTATAACACACTGGACTGGACGCCCCTGCGGGACGATGAGCTGCTGGCCATCCTGCCGCCGGACTACCCCGACGGAGACAATGCGTTCCCCATCGAATTCTTCAACGGGCAGGAGTTTCTCATGCCATCCATGGGCTTTGACAAGGACATTCTGCGGGTGCTGAACGAGCACGGCGTCGCGCCTCTGATCCGTACCACGCAGGTGTCGGACAGCGCCGTCATCTCCATGGTGGAGCATGGATTGGGCGTCAGTGTTCTGTCCCGGCTGGTGCTGCGGGGCAGGCAGAACAGCGTCCGCGCCCTGCCCCTGCTGCCCCAAGCCTTCCGCAAGCTGGGTATCGCTGCCCGCCCCCGGAAGGAGCTGCGGCCCATCGTCCGGAAGTTCATCACCCAGTCCCGGGATATGATAGAAAAAATGTGAGGTTTGTATGCTGCAATTCCAAGAACTGACTGCTGAACACGGCGCGCATCTGCGCACCTATTACGAACACTGTGACTACCGCCTGTGCGAATACTCCCTGGGTGTGAAGCTCATGTGGCGCGGCCATTTGCACCCTGCCTTCGCCGAGGCGGCGGGCTGCCTGATCATCCGCAATGACATCGACGGCGACACCGTGTTCGACTACCCCGTCCCCGGACCGGAGGGCGATGTGGACGCGGCCCTGACGGCCATCGAGCGCTACTGCGCCGCCAAAGAGCTGCCCCTCAGTCTGTCCGTTGTGCCGGAGGACAAGCTCCCCGGTCTGTGTCTGCGCTACCCCCGCTTCCGCGTCACCAACGAGCGGGTGTGGAAGGATTACCTCTACCACACGGAGGAGCTGGCCAGCTTCGCCGGACGGCGGTACAGCGGCCAGCGCAACCACATCAACAAGTTCCGCCGGGACTACCCGGACGCGGAGTTTATCCCCCTCACCGACCCGGAGGATCCCCGGCTGGCCGCCTTCTGGACGGATTATGAGGCGGAGTTCCACAAGACCGGCCCGCTGGCGGTCAAGGAGCTGGAGCTGGCCAGGGAGATGTTCTCCCTGCTGCGTACAGGCTGGTTCTGTGCCGGCGGTATGCTGGCCGAGGGACGGCTGGTAGCGGTGTGCCTGGCTGAGCGCTGCGGCCCGACGCTGGTGGACCACATCGAGAAGGCGCTCTACTCCCACGCCGGGGCGTACCCGGCTCTGGTGCAGGCCTTTGCCGCCTATTATGGCCAGGACTGCCTGTGGTGCAACCGGGAGGACGACGCCCGGGACAAGGGACTGCGCACCTCCAAGCTGCAATACCTGCCCCGGGAGCTGGGCGGCAAGGTGCGCATCGACGTGGGAACGGAGCTGGACAGCCTGCCCCGCATCCCCACCGTCAAGTCGGAACGGCTGTCCCTGACGCCCCTGCGGCCCTCCGACCGGGAGGCATACAATGCCCTGTGTCTGGACGATGACCGCAACCGCTGGTGGGGCTATGACTACCGCACAGGGCTGAACGGCGCACCTCTCACCGACGATTACTTCCTCTCTGCGGCCAAGGCGGACTTTGCCGCCCGCCGGGCCGTGAACTTCGCCGTCCGGCTGAAGGGCAGGTTCATCGGCGAGGTGGTGCTGTATAACCCGGATTTTCGGGGCGGCTTTGAGCAGGGCTGCCGCATCGCCCCGGCTTATGCCGGCCACGGCTACGGCACGGAGGCCTTTGCCGCCGCCGCCGACTGGGCGCTGTACCACCTGAGCCTGACCCGCGTGGTAGCCAAGTGCTTCAAGGAGAATGAGGCGTCCCGTCGCATGCTGTCCGCCTCCATGCGGCTCAGCGGTGAGGACGAGACGTATTTCTATTTTGAAAAGACCGTTTGAGGGCATAAAGCCCGCACCTCCGCGCATACTGAGCGCGGAGGTGTTTTTTATGCAGTATGAGACTTTGACCGACCTTTTGAACAACGAGGCTGGCGCGTACAACTACTTCTACTCCCTGTCCCCGGAGATGCAGACGTCCCTGTGGCAGCGCACGGACATTCGTTCCCTGACCCAGCTGCGGCAGGCCGCCGCGGACGAGCAGATCCAGCGCAGACCCGGCGCATTTTAAGGGGCGCGAATACACTTGTGGGCGGGGCAGAGCCCCGCCCCTACGCGCTGCCTACCGCCACTGCGGCGGAAGCTCCTCTGGATCAGCCGCATCATCCTCATCCGAAATATACAGCTCTTCGCACTTTTGCTGTGCGTCTATCAATACGCGCACAGCGCTCTCAACGGCCTGTGCCATGACTCGATACATCTCCCGATATGTCTGCCGATCCGCCATCAAAATCACCTCTTTACGCAATTATAGGACAATTTAGTCCTAAAATCAATAGGACATTTCGGCATAATATAGTTGGTGATGTATATGGATCGACTGCGGCAGCTCCGAAAGGAGCGCGGCTACACACAAGTCAAAATGCAGATGCTCACTGGCATAGATCAGAGCGCCTACTCCAAGATCGAGCGCGGCGAGCGGTATCTGAGCTTTGAGCAGTGCCGCCGCGTGGCCCTGGCGCTGAACACGAGCATGGACTACCTGGCCGGGCTGACCGATGAAAAGAAGCCCTATCCCCGTGTCAAATAACAGCAAAAAGCACCGCCTTCCGGCGGTGCTTTTTCACATTATCTCTGATATTCAAACTCCAGATCGTACATACTGACGATGTCACCGTCCTGAATGCCCATCTCCTCCAGGCGGTCGAACAGACCGCTCTGGCGCAGCATCTTGTCGAAGTACATCCGGCTCTCGTAGTCGGAGAAGTTGATGTTGCCCATGAGCCGCTGCAGCCACGGCCCTTCCACCAGCCAGGTGTTGTCCTCCTGCTCGATGTGCAGCGGTTCGGTGGTGTCGATGACCGGCGGCTTGGGGACGTATTCCGGCTCGTACACCGTCACCGGCGGCAGCTCGCTGAGCCGCTGGCTGATACGCTGCACCAGCTCCCGCGTACCCTGATGGGTGGCGGCGGACATGGCAAAGAACTCGTAGCCCAGACCCTCCACATGGGCACGGAAGGCGTCCAGCTGCTCCGTATCCGCCAGCAGATCGGTCTTGTTGGCCACGGCGAGCTGGGGACGGGTGGCCAGCTCCGGGCTATACTCCCGCAGCTCGGCGTTGATGGCGTCAAAGTCCGCGATGGGGTCGCGTCCCTCGCTGCCGGACACATCCACCAGATGCACCAGCAGACGGCAGCGGTCGATGTGCCGCAGGAAGTCATGACCCAGTCCGGCGCCCTCGCTGGCACCCTCGATGATGCCGGGGATGTCCGCCATGACGAAGCTGACGCCCTCGTCCACGTAGACCACGCCCAGATTGGGGTACAGGGTGGTGAAGTGGTAATTGGCGATCTTGGGATGGGCCTTGCTGACCACGCTGAGCAGCGTGGACTTGCCCACGTTGGGGAAGCCCACCAGTCCCACGTCCGCCAGCAGCTTCAGCTCCAGCACCACATCGTGGCTCTCGCCGGGCAGACCGGCCTTGGCGAAGCGGGGCACCTGCCGGGTGGGGGTGGCGAAATGCTGGTTGCCCCAGCCGCCCCGGCCGCCCTTGCACAGCACATAGGGGGTGTCGTCGGACATATCCTTGATGATCTCGCCGCTCTCGGCGTCGCGCACCAGCGTGCCGCGGGGCACGCGGATGGTCAGGCTCTCGCCGTCCCTGCCGGTCTTGCGGCCGCCCTGCCCGTCTACGCCGTTGCCCGCCACATATTTGCGCTTGTAGCGGAAGTCCATCAGCGTGGACATATTGTCGTCCACCTTCAGGATGATGGAGCCGCCGTTGCCGCCGTCGCCGCCGTCCGGGCCGCCCGCCGCGATATATTTTTCCCGATGGAACGCCACCGCGCCGTTGCCGCCGTTGCCGGCCCGCACGGTGATCCGCGCCTTGTCGATAAATCCGTTCGCCATGCCGTTTACCTCGCTGTATCTGAAAACTTGCCTATCGCTCCATATTATTTTATTTTACCCGAAAAGCAGGAAAACGTCAACAGAAACCCGGCTGCAAACCATCTTGGTGCTGCAATTTCCGGTCAGGGTGTTGCACAGCGGCAAAAAGTGTGGTATGATACCTCAGCGTGCAGTGGTATCGAAGTGGTCATAACGGAGCTGACTCGAAATTTTTGGAAGCTCCGGCCGTTTCGTCCGCTGAAAATGTCCGCCGCACAGGGCTTTGCGCAGGTTCGAATTTCACAATTTCATATCGTTCTTGCGTGTTTTTCTTGCATTCTTCCGGAGCAAGGATTACACTTGAGGTATACGGAGAGTTGTCCGAGAGGTCGAAGGTGCGACACTCGAAATGTCGTGTTCCCAAAAGGAACCTAGGGTTCGAATCCCTAACTCTCCGCCAAAAACCCAGTCATATCAAGGCTTTTGCCCATATGACTGGGCTTTTCTTTTCTCTCAAGGTCACATCGGCGTACATGATTTTCGGCAAGAACTCAGGTGTGCCAGCCGGTCTGCTCCAGCAGCCTCTCCAGCTCCTCCTGCCGGTAATCGTCCGCAATGTACCGCTGCTTCTTGGGGCGCTCCACCTTGTCGGCGGGGCGAAGGGAAGCAGGTCCATTTTGACGGCGTATTTCAGTGCCTCGTGGATTATTTTTTCTCTCGCCATCCTAATTTGGGCAAATTAGGGTTAACAAAAGGGCGGATCTATGCTATACACGAATGAGACGAAGGCGGCCGCTGGCGGCCGCCGTTTCAGCGGCGCCATTACCGCATCGGAAATTCTGCTGCGCAGCAGGTGCGTACATGGCTCGACGAAACAGCGGAAGGCATGAAAGCGGCGGAACGCCGCGACACTGAATTCAGGAAGGAGGAATAGTGTGAAACAACAGATACACAAACGGCTGACGGCGTGGCTGATGGCATTGGTCATGGTGACGACCATGCTGCCCACCATGGCACTGGCCACGGCGGAGGGCGGCAGCACCAACCCGCCCACTCCGGCGATGACGGAAACACCGGAAGCGTCGGAGGACGATGGAAACACGGAGAGCGTCTACAACAATGAGGAGGACTCCCAGCCTCAAAGCCTGATGCGAGCGCCGATGCTGACAGCGGAGGCCGATGACAAGCGGGCCTATTATCAGATCATCATGAAGGACGGCACGGCCATCAAGCTGTACCCCGGGGTGACGGGCGGCCACTGCATCCGCACCAACAGCAGCACCGAGGCCGAGCCGGGCGGCGAGACCCCCGACAACTATGTGGTGAAGCTGGGGAGCTATTATCAAGGCTACGGGGTATACGACTGGGAGCTCTATCTGAAGAACTTTGACGGCCAGTCCATCACCTACTGCGACGGAGAAGAGGGATATCCCTTTCATCGAGACGGGATGACGATCGAGGTGGAGGGAGATAACACCCTGACTGCCGGAGCGGCATCCCTGAGAAACGGCGTTTATACCGCCATTGGACGGACGATCGTAAACAACCAACAGGATATTTCCTTCCGGCTGTCCAATAAATACAACATCTACGGCGTCTCTCCCGCGCGCGGGAGCCTGACCATCAAATCGGATCGCAGCGTACCCGGCATGAGCAGAGCCTGCGGCATCGCCTGCAAGGATCTGGAAATAGCAGGCTCCTATGAACCGGTCGCCAGCATGACGCTGACCGTCAATATGTCGGGCAACTCCAAGGGCACCGACAGGGCGATCTCTGTGACCAACCGGTTTATGATAACGGCCTACGCCAGCATGTATTTGAATGTGCAGGGCCTGAATGCGGTGTATAACGAGAGCAAGTATTACGTCAACGGCACACACACCAAGCCTTCCGATTCGGACAAAAACCTCTTCTTCCTCATCGACACCCACGGTTCGGTGATCGTGAATCTGGACACCATGGGTCTTGATGGGAAGATCACTGCCTTCTACAACAACTATTATCGTGACCTTAACTATGCGCCCCATCACGACGGCCTCAACGAGCTGCGCAAGGTGGGCAAGATGAGGGTCACGGTCAGGAATCTTCATCCGGATAAGCTCGCAACTGCCAGAGCAAATCCCAACAACATCGGGTGGGTAGGAGCCTGGCCCGGCTGGACGACAGAGGATGGTAAGGGACTCCTGCTGGATGAGTTACAGGCGGACGGCACCTGTATCTTTGAGTATGCGCCTGGCGTTACACCGTCACAGATCGGCAAGGTGATCCTCTACGACGGCGAGACCGGAGGCAATACCGGATACATCCGCTACCGCGCGCGGGCATATAAGGAATATCCGCCGACCAGCGGTGCAACGATCAACGCGCCGGTCACCGCGCCCAAGGTGGGGAATGACATCCCCTTCAAGCGCTGGACCACCGTGGACGGCGCGCCCCTTACCTTCCTGTCGGAGGACGGCGCGACCAGCAACCTTGCCATTTTGCAGCTGCAGCCCAAATCCACCACCAAGCTGTTGGCAATGTACGATCCCTTCACCTCTCAGCCGAGGTGGGAGCCGGTATTCAACAAAGAGAAGAACCGCAACGACGGCAGGATCAGATGGGTCACGGGCTATGGCCTGGAACCGACTGATAGCTGGCTGGTCCCGGAGGATTACTCCCTGAAGGACGATCTCAACCCGATACCTGTGACAGACAAAAGAGGCGCCATTGTGATGGATGTGAAGTCCGGCGAGACCCTCTTCAGCAACGATCTCGACTTCCGATACTCGGTACCGGAGGGACGCTACCGCATTGCCCTGCGGGATGGCGACAGCAGATGGTATTACAGCGATCCCTTCACCATCCACTATCCGCTGGCCCAGCCGCAGTTTACGCCGGAGGGCGGCTTTGTGGACAGCGACACCCAGACCGTGGCGATCACCGCGGTGGAGGGCGCGGAAATTTGGTATGCAGTGTATGACGATACGACCCAGACGAGTCCGGCCTTCCAACGGTACACCGAGCCGCTGACCATACCGGTCACCACGAGGCAGGGAACGGTGGTGGTGGAGGCCTACGCCTCAAAGGACGGGGAGAGCAGCAAGAGGGTGCAGGCGAAATTCTCTGCCAAGCCCGCCATGCCGGTGGTGAAGCTGCCCGACGGCACAACGGCGAAGAGCGGCGATACCTACACCTACTACGATGCGGCGGACATCTCTGCCGTTGCGCCCGATGGCGTGGAGATCCGGTACAGCGCAAACGCTCCCTTTGACGGAGCGCTGGGAAGGAAGCTGGGTAAGGGCGAAACCTTCACCGTTTCCAATGGAGACGGCCATGTCCAAATAACCTATCTCCGCGCCCGAAAGACCCTCCAGTCGGGGGATCAGACCTACACGGCGTGGAGCGATCTGTTCAGGCTCAATATGGTGCGGGTAGCGGATCTGCCCGACCCCATTGTGAAGGTGGGCGGCAAAGTCATGGACGAGGGCAGCACCTATACGGTGAACGGCTCGGCTGAGGTGACGCTGACCAGACCCGAATATTGCCCGGTGGACGCCAAGCTCGTCTATACGGAGGATTCCGCCATCCCGTCCTACTGCGTCGAGTACACCAAGCCCATCACCATCTCCAATCATGCGACCAAGCTGGACGTGTATATGCGGGCGTGGAACAGCGGGACAAACAAATATGACGCTTCGCCCGGCGGCGTATATCATTTCCAAATCGAGCCGGGTACTACCGCGTGGAAACTTTTCCTGACCGACGCCACGGCCTATGACAGCAGAGGAAATGTGATCGAGCGCGCTGTCAGCGGCACGGTGGTAACGGTCAGGGCGAACCCGTACTCCGAAAGCGGGTACGGCGTCTTCCGCTCCTGGGAAGGCGGCGGGACTCAGTATTTGGAAAACGAGAAGGTCGATACGTATCAGCCTGAGGTCACCTTCGTCATGCCGGACAAAGCGGTGAGACTGGCAGCAAAATACTCGACAAATCGCACCGCGGTGCAGGAAGCCATGAAGAAAACCCGGCTGATCGTGGACATGGGCGGCGCCACCAATGTGGGCGACAGCATCTACCTCGCCGTCCCCCAATACCGCGGCATCAGTTACAGCTGGTGGGAGGGGGACAAGATCGGCACGGAGGAGCAGAAGCTGCGCCCCTATGCGAGCTTCGACCCGAGCAAGACCTACACCGTCAAGGTGACCCTCACCGCGAATGACGGCTTGAGCTTTCCGACCACCCCGGAGGTGACGGCGGCAAAGTGGCTCTGGAAGGACAAGGACCTGGAATTTGCCATCACGAAGGATAAGCTCACAGTGGACGCGGATAGAAAAACCATCACCTTTGAGCTGCACCTCTTCAAACAGCTGGCGCTGACCCTGTTGCCTGTCGGGATTCTCGCTCTGGAGGAAGCGGATGACGGGGCGCCGGCAGAGGAGCGTGAGCTGAGTTTGCCGGACGAGGAAGCGCCAAGCATTTCCGCGTAGATTATTGAGACTTCGACCATCGATGTGGGCGGCCAGAGCGACGCAGAGCTGCTTGAGGGTTAAGGCCGCTGTGCTGGCGTTCCAGAAGGCCAACGGTCTGGGTGCGGACGGCATCGCCAGCCCCCTGACGTGGGCAAAGCTGGGCTAACGACACGGACGGGCGTGCTATCCGTATAAAACCATACCGCACGAGGGGGGCGGAGCTTCCGTCCCCCTCTCTTTCAACGGGAAGCGGCGCTCCGCCTCCGGCGGAGCGCCGCTTGTATATGGCAACGTAGCCGTCAAAGCTGCCGCGCTATATCTCTTTTCTTACCCTGCGACAATCACTCCGCCATAGGCGTGATGACAAACCGCACCTCCTGCAGCGTCTGTGACAGGGCGTACCATGTCTCCTGCTGTGCCGCGTTGGCCGGGTCAAACTGCACATCCCC
>USGS01000060.1 GCA_900554275.1 uncultured Eubacteriales bacterium | reverse complement strand
TTTGCTATAATCAGTCATGTGCATAACCTCCTGTGCGTCCATGTATGTGTCATTTACACTTAAAATTATGCACTCCAGGCGGCTGCACCGCATCTTAAGGTGTGGGTGGATGTAGTCCGACAGCAGTACGCGGCGGCTCTCGGCGGTGGGGAAATACTGCTCAGTCTCCTGGGCACTGAGCAGGAACACATAGTCCTGGGTATCCGGGCCGGTGTCGTTGTCAAAGCCGGGACTGGGGTCGGTGTGGATGTCCGACAGGGAGATACGGGCCTGCTCGGCGGGGGTAAAGGCCGTTTGCATGAAGTAGTTATTCAGCCAGCCGCGGGAACAGGAGGTGACCCACACCGACTTTTCCATCTGATCCCATTTGTAGGAATAGCGTCCCATGGTCCAGGCGTGGAGTGCGTCTCATTTCTCGATGTCAAAGTATGCCTCTATGCACTGCCGGACTCTCCTCACCGCCGGCATCTCCCGGACATTCTTCAGCGCGTACAGCCGCAGGTGCGTCCAGCATTCCGGCTCGGAAATCGGCAGACAGCCCAGGTCGTCCACCGAATACCCGGACAGCACCCGCAGCGGCACCATGGCCGCGCCGACGCCGTTCCGGACGGACTCCAGGATCTCACGCATATTGGGAGACCACAGCACGATCTTCGGTTCAAAGCCGATCTGCCGGCAGTAGAATTCCAGGTCCGTCACACCCGGGGCTTCACCGCTGCTGCGGCTAAAGTTCACGAACGTGTCATTCCGGAACGCGTCCAGGTGTACCTGCTCCCGTCCCGCCAGCGGATGCGTGGGCGGAACGATCATGATCAGCCGGTCATCCGTCAGTTTGCGACAGAACAGGCGCGGATCGTCCACCCTCGCCGCCCGGATGCAGAAATCCACCTCTCCGGACAACAGTGCACCGGGCAGGTCCTTGATGCGGGTATGCGTGATCCGGACGCTCACATCCGGGCAATTCTCCCGCAGCCGGGCCTGCAGCCCCGCGAAGGAGTACAGGGGCGGCATGGCGATGCTGACCCGGTTTTCCACGGCGCTCTTGGCCTCGGCCAGCTCCTGCTCCAGTTGGGACAGAGAGAGCAGCATATTTTCCGCGTACCTGAGGAATATCTCTCCGTACGTGTTCAGCTCGATATGCCGTCCGCGCCGCTCAAACAACCGCACGCCCAGCTCCAGCTCCAGCTTTTTGATGCTGGAGCTCAGGGCGGACTGGGAGATATTCAGTTCCGCCGCCGCATTGGTCATGTGCTGCAGCTTGGCCACCTTGACAAAGCTGGTGATCTCTTCCGTATTCATGAAGATCTCCTTTCCGGCTGGAATAAGCGCTGTTTGCTTCTTTTAACATGATTATAACAGGTTTTTTGTGAAATGCCTATATAGAAAAGAACATCTTTCTTCTGGTATTCTATTCGTGTTTCCGATGATGAATTCTTCTCATCTCATTTTTCGATCAGTTGGCTGTGCATTTGAATTGCTAAAGAAATCACAAAGTTTTATATTAAAAGTGCAAAATATTCCGCCTGACCACGTCTATTTTGCCGAAATAGACAAGTTGGTGCTGCATATTTTGCGAAAACTTTTTGTTAGGAGAGTGTGTTATGGCAAGTGTAACCATGTCGACCATTGCAATCGTTGTAGCGATTGCAGCATTTATCTTCCTCAGCATGAAGGGCGTAGGTCCTCTCATCACCGCCGTTCTGGCGGCGGCCTTCGTCTCTCTCTTTACGGAAGCCGGCTTCGTGCAAAGCTTCTTCACCGACTTCCTGTCCGGTGTCACCTCCATGGTGGGCAATATGTTCTTCCTGCTGGTGCTGGGCGCTATTTTCGGCGGCGTGCTGTCCGCCACCGGTGCCAGCGAAAAGATCGGCACCACGTTCGTGCGCGTGATGGGCCCCACGAACTTCCTCTACGCGCTGATCGCGGCGACCATGCTGCTGGCGGCAACCGGTGCTGTCCCCTATGTGCTGATGGCCTATATCTCCTTCGGCGTGATGCGCGCCGCAAACCTGCCCCGTTACATCGCCATGGCCGCCGTGTCTGGCACGATGGTCCTGTCTCAGAACGTGCTGCCCGGCTGCACCACGCTGAATAACCTGATCTGCTCCGCACCTTTGGGCGTCGACCTGTATTCCGCGCCTTTGATCGGTATTGCCACCGGCGTGTTTGCCGTGCTGCTCAATGTGTTCTTCCTGTTGTATCTGGTAAAGGATGCCCGGAAGAAGGGTATCGGCTACGAGCCCATGCCTAACGAGGGTTCGATCCAGCTGCGTGAAGAGGATGATCTCCCCAGTTTTTGGGCTTCCTTCTTCCCCGTTATTTTCCTGATCGCTTTCTGCTTCGTGCTGATCGTCGGCTTCAAGGTCAACGCCACCCAGGCCGTGGTGTACTCCACCGTGCTGTCCACCATTCTTCTGTACCTGTTGTGCAGAAAGACCTATCGCGGCCCTGGCGTGTGGAAGTCCGTTCAGTCCAGCGCTGAGTTCATCATTCCCAACGTTATGGCAGCCAGCTGCGTGTTCGGTTTCGCCAGTGTGGTCAGCAAAACGACGGCCTTCGGTGCGCTGTCCGCTTCCTTCGCCAACAGCTCCCTGAACCCCTACGTTCTGGTAGTGGTCGCCGTCATGCTGCTGGCCGGTATCACCGCCAGCGGCCTCAGCGGTCAGAACGCATTCAACGCCGTGCTGGGCCAAACCATGATGGATGCCGGTGTAAATATGCAGGTGGTCCACCGTCTGGGCAGCATCGCCGCCTCCACGTTCGACTCCATGCCGTACAGCTCTTACATCAGCCTGGTCCTGCCCGTGTTCGGCTATGACCACAAGAGCGGCTACAAGTACCTAGTGGTCGCCAATATCATCATCCCCGTGATCTACACGCTGTTCGCTTTGGCGATCGCACTGATCTTCTATTGATCCGTTCACGAATAATTAAGACAGGTGGTGCAATAATGAACCGTTTTGAGCTTTCCCCTGACCTGAAAAATCTCCCTGTGATCTATGCCGAGCCATGGGTACAGATCGCTCCCGGCATGGTCGCCCCCACTATGGAGGGTGCAGCCTTTGACCGGCAGGGCAACCTGCTGGTGTGCCACAGAAACCGCCCCTGGTCCAACGTGGTACGCATTCATCCGGACAAGAGCTTTGAGACCATCTATCACAACGACGATGCAATCCTTATCGGTGTCGCCATCCATAAGGACGGGCGCATTTTCCTGGTGGATATCGACGGCAAGAAGCTCTATGAGCTCTCCCCCGAGGGCACGGAGCAGCGCGAGCTGTTCTCCCTCTGCGGCCACCCCATCAAGGCCAACGACCTGGCCTTTGACCGGGAAGGCAATCTGTATGTCTCCGAGTTCGAGGGCGACCGGAACGATCCCCGCGGCGCTATTTGGCGTTTGGAGGCTGACAGCAACTATACCGCCATGAATAAGATTGTCGGCGGCCTGGCCTGCCCTAATGGCGTGGCGTTCTCCCCGGATTACTCTTTGCTGTGGACCGGTGAGACCACCCGCAACTGCGTGACTCGCATCATGCTGGACGAGATGGGACATCTGAGCCGTCACTTCCTGGCGGTACACCCGACATATCAGTGCATCGGCTTTGAGGTCACCGACTCCAACAAGGCCGACGCGGACGGCAACATCTATACCGCCATGATGTACGGCGGCCGTGTGCTGGTGACCAACTCCGTGGGCGTTCCCATTGCCAATGTGCTGCTGCGCGACCGCGAGGAGGGCGCTTGTATGTTCTCCCCCAATCTGGCCATCAAGCCCGGCACAAAGGAGGGCTATATTGTCACTTCCGGCACGGCAGGCGCGTGGATCTACAAGTTCGAAACGCTTGCCCCCTGCGCACCGCTGTTCTCCGAAATGTGACGCAAACCCGCTATCCGACTATTCTGACTGTAAAGGACCATACTATGAACTACACTGTTTTAAGCCCCTGGGCGGAGGTCAGCTCCACGCAGGTCTGCGCTCTGAACCCCCGGCTTGACACGCTGAATGGCCGCACCATCGGTATGTTTTCCCACTTTAAGGGCCACTCTCCCTACATCCTGCGGGAGGTGGAGAAGGAGATACTGAAAAAGTACCCCGAGGCCCGCTTCTCCTACCTGCAATACCCCAAGGACACCCGCGAGATCAAGGACGACGCGGAGTTCCAGCCTGCTTTCAAAGCCTGGCTGGACGGCGTGGACGGCGTGATCGCCGCCTACGGCGACGCCGGTTCCTGCGCTATGTACCACGCCTTCAACACGGCCTACGTGGAGCGCTGCGGCAAGCCCGCCGTCATGCTGACCAAAGGGGACATCTTCATGTCCGCCCAGCGGGGCGCTTCCGCACGCCACGTGCCGCACCTGCGGTTCGTCAAATGTACGCTTCAGGATCTGTCCTTCGTCCCCGCTTTGGATGAGGCGCTGATCAACGACACCATCCGTCCCGCCGTCGTGCCGGTGGTGGACCAGCTCATCGAAGGTCTGCTGCGCCCCCTGACAGAGGAAGAGCTGGCCACCCCCGAGGTGGCTGCCAACCAATATGCCCACGAGACGTTCACCGGTACGCTGGATGAGGTCAACGACCACTTCTACCGCCGGGGCTGGAACAATGGCCTGCCCATCGTCCCTCCCACAGAGGCGGCCGTGGCCGAAATGCTGACCGGCACGGACTACCCCCGCGACCATGTGGTGGCGGAGCTGCCCCCCATGTTGGGCAAGGCCACCGTGGAGAAGATCGCTGTCAACGCCGTGATGGCGGGCTGCCTGCCCACCTACCTGCCGGTGCTGATCGCCGCCGTGAAGGGCATGGTCGATCCGGCCATACACCTGGTAGGCTGGACGTGCAGCGTGGCGGGCTTCGCGCCCATCACCATGATCAACGGTCCGATCCGCCGGGACATCGGCCTGAACTGCGGCAATAATCTGCTGTCCGGCTACAACAAGCCCAACGCGGCCATCGCCCGGGCACTGGCGCTGATCACCATGAACATCTCCGGCTGCCGCCCCACCCTGGAGGACAACGCCTACACCGGCCACGAGGCGCGGTTCGGCGTTTGCTTCGGCGAGGACGAGGAGAACAGCCCCTGGAAGCCGTTCCACACGGAGTTCGGTCTGGACGAGAAGGACAGCGCCGTAACGCTGGCCTGGAGTCACCACCGCTCCTTCGTCATCGGCGGTAAGACCGGTCCTACTCTACTCCACGCCATGCTGCAGGTGGAAGATCCCGGCGGCTTCGATCCCGGCTGCACCTATGTGATCTCCCCGGTCTGGGCCAAAATGCTGGCCGATATGGGTATGAGCCGCAAGGATGTACAGACCTATATCGGCGAGTACGCCCGCAAGGCGGCGGGCAACTCCCCGCTGCGCTGGATGCGGGACAACAACCATATGCCCAAGGGCGTGCCCCTACCGGAAAGCGACAGCAGCCTCTTCGTCCGGAAGTTCTGGACCACGGAGCATCTGAACATCATGGTAGGCGGCACCACCGGCGGTCCGCGCTGCTGCGCCTATGCCGGCGGCGGCGACCACGGCGGTCCGTCCTGCACGAAGATTGAGCTGCCCAAGCGCTGGCCCGAGCTGGTCAAGAAGTACGCCAACATGGCGGCCGCACCGGACTACATCGTCTACTGATACTATCACATAAGGAGAACGTTATGGGAAAGTACGACCATCTGTTTGTTCGCACACCGCGCCCGGCGCATCTGACTCACTATAAGCTGCCCCAGGACATCCGGCGCAGCATCGCGTGGCTGGACAGCAGCGTGGCGGAGGGTGCCTGCAGCTTCGAGTGCATCTGGTACTACAAGCCCATGGAGGGTCCTCCGGCCCATGTCCACGAGGACAGCTGCGAGATCCTCGGCTATTTCGGCTCTGACCCCCACGATCCGTACAACCTCAACGGTGAGATCATCTACACCATCGACGGCGAGGAGTACAGCATCACCGAAAGCACACTGATCTTCCTGCCCAAGGGCCTGCCCCACAGTCCCTATCGTGTGGTGCGGTTGGACAAGCCCATCTTTCACTTCGCGGTCCTGCCGGAGCGACATTTCTCCCAGCTGATGAAGGCTCCCGGGCCGGACAGCAAGCCCTGACGCCCATCCCCCTCAGCATACAGAACACGCCGTCTCCTCCGAGACGGCGTGTTCGCTTTCTTCCGATATTATCTCATTTGTAGGCCATGCCCGTCGGGTATGTCTCCTGTCACTGCCGCGGGGTGGTGCAGAATGGCATCAGCAGCACGTCCACATACACCTTCATCCTTTCCTTCAGGTCATAGCTCCCGTCGCTGATGCACCAGTCGTACACCAGCCCGCGGATGCAGACCATCAGGAAGTTTCCGATCTCTACCGCCGTATGGCCGGAGGACAGCTCCCCGCGATCCAGTCCGTACTGGATGCACTCCGTCAGCAGCTGCACCATGCCGCTGCCGCTTTCCCGGTGGAAGCAGGTGTTATCAGAGTTATACAGCACCTTCGTCAGGGCGAACAGGCTGATCTCGCTGTTATACACCGCGTACTCCCGGGAAAAGTGGCGGATGCGCTCCACGGCGTTCTCTTCCGTCAGCTGCGGCCTGACTCGCTGTTCAAAATAATTATCCGCCACCTGGTACGTCTCGTAAAACACATCCAGCTTAGAGTGATAGGCGTTGTAGAAAGAACCCACGGAGACGTGGGCCTCCTGCACGATGTCCCGCACCGTGATGGTCTCGAAGTCCTGCTCCTCCAACAGCCGCATGGCGGCTTCAAATATTTGCAGCTTCGTCTGTTCCGCCTGTATCTGGCGAGCGGTCTTTTGCAGATGTTCCATGTCCGTTGCCTCCTCTCTATCCCCTCATTATAGCAGGTATTCCCTTAGTTTCAAGCAAAATCTTCCCGAATTCTGTAGTCTGATAAAAAAATCAAATTAGAAAATTGAAAATTCCTTTTGATTTTTTCATAATTACATATCATAATAAAATGTATTCATAGAACCAATTCTATGAATGTGTTCTACAGTTTTTCAAATAGGAGGAGCGTATGTCTAAGTTCATTACCGCGAAAGAAGCAGCGGAGCTGATCCCCGATGGTGCTACCGTAGCCGTGGCCGGGCTGGGCGTATCCGGCTGGGCTGAAGAGATCGGCTGCGCAATTCGGGATCGCTACAAGGAGACAGGCCACCCGAAAAATCTGTACCTCAAACAAGGCAGCGCCATGGGCGACCATGGCTACGGCAATAACTTCCTGGGCTGGGACAAGCAGCCGCTGCCGGAGGGCATGGAAAAGCCCGCAGGCGTCCGCGGCACGTCCCGTCTGGGCGAGGCCGGCGAGGGCCTTGTGACCCGCTGGACCGGCGCTCACGTCATGAGCGCCGATGCGCTGAACGCTCTGGCTGCCCAGGGCAAGATCACCGGCAACTGCGTCCCCCAGGGCGTGGCTGTGAACCTGTGGCGTGAGATCGCGGCAGGCCGCCCCGGTCTGCTGACCAAAGTGGGCTTGGGTACGTTCATTGACCCTCGCCTGGAGGGTGGCCGCATGAACAAAGAGACCCAGGAGGACGCCGCCGAGCTGGTGACCTTCGGCGGTGAGGAATATCTCTTCTACAAGAGCTTCCCTGTGGATGTGGCTCTGCTCCGCGGCACGGTGGCCGACGAAAACGGCAACATCTCCTTTATGCACGAGGGTATCATCAACGAGGGCTTATCCGTGGCCTCCGCCACCCGCAACAGCGGCGGCATCGTCATCGTGCAGGTGGAGTATTTGGCCAAGGCCGAGTCCCTTAACCCTAAGGAAGTGAAGATCCCCGGCATTTTGGTGGACTACGTGGTGCAGGCGAAAGACCCCAAATCCAGCTGGCAGGCCGAGGGCGTGTATTACGAGCCCTCCTTCTCCGGCCAGATCCGCCGCCCTATCGCCACGCTGCCTCCCATGCCCCTGGACGAGCGGAAGGTCATCGCCCGCCGCTGCGCCATGGAGGTACAGCCCGGCGGTGTGCTGAACCTGGGTGTGGGCATCAGCTCCGGCGTGGGCAACATTTTGGCTGAGGAGGGCTGCATCAGTGAGATCACCATGTGCAGCGAGTCTGGCATGATCGGCGGCGTTCCCTGCCCCCTGCCCAACTTCGGAAGCAGCTACAACCCCGAGTGTACGTTGGAGCACAACGCCACCTTCGACATCATTGACGGCGGCGGTCTGAACATGACTTGCCTGGGCTTGGGCGAATGCGATGAGGACGGCAACATCAACGTCTCCAAGTTCGGTTCACGGCTCATCGGTCCTGGCGGTTTCATCGACATCACCAGCGCCACCAAAAAGGTGGTGTTCTGCGGCACATTCATGGGCAAGCAAAAGACCCGCGTGGGCAACGGCAGGCTGGTCATCGAGCAGGAGGGCACGGTGAAGAAGTTCCTGAAGCACGTGCAGCAGGTCACCTTCGCCGGCACGCACGTCAAGCCCGATCAGCGCGTGCTGTATGTCACGGAGCGCTGTGTCATGGAACTGCTGAACGGAAAAATGACCATCACGGAAATTGCTCCCGGCATCAATCTTGAAAAGGACGTGCTGGCGCACATGGACTTCGTCCCCGCCGTGTCCCCCGATCTGAAGGTCATGGACGCCGGTCTGTTCTGCGAGACGTGGGGCGGCCTGCGGGCGCATTTGGATAAAAAATAAGCATTCACTCTTGCAATAAATACAAGGAGGAAAACCAATGATTTTGGACAAGAAGCATGAGATGCAGCGCAAGCTGTTCCGTCAGTTTGCGGAGGCGGAGTTCACCAAGGAAATTCAGGACGAGCTGGACAACACCGGCGAGTTCAACTGGGATATGCACAAGAAGATGGCCAAGTACGGCTTCATGGGCGTGAAGATCCCCAAGGAGTACGGCGGCGCAGGCTGCGACTACCTGTCCTACGCCCTGATGGTGGAGGAGTTCGCCCGTGTGGACGCGGTGCTGTCCATCTACGCCAACACCTCCAACTCCCTGGGCGGCGGCCCGCTGATGCTGGCCGGTAACGAGGCCCAAAAGCAGAAGTATCTGCCCGCAGTAGCCAGCGGCAAGAAGATCCTGGTGTTCGCTCTGACTGAGCCGGGTGCAGGCTCTGACGCCGGCGGCACGACCACCACCGCCGTGCAGGACGGTGATGACTTCATCCTCAATGGCCGCAAGTGCTTCATCTCCGGCGCACCCATGGCCGACTGGTGCATCGTATTCGCCAAGACAGACCTGACCGCCAAGGGCAGTAAGGGTATCTCCATGTTCATCATGGATATGAAGCTCCCCGGCGTGTCCCTGGGCGCGCACGAAAAGAAGATGGGCATCAACGGCTATCCCACCTGCGATGTGGTGATGGAGGATGTCCGTGTTCCCAAGGATTGCCTGGTTGGCCCACTGCACAAGGGTTTCCAGTACGCTATGAAGACGCTGGACGGCGGCCGTCTGGGCATGGCTGCCCAGGCCGTGGGTGTGGCCCAGTCCGCACTGGACGAAGCTGTGAAGTACGCCAAGGAGCGTAAGCAGTTCGGCAAGCGCATCGCCGACTTCCAGGGCATCAGCTTTATGATCGCTGAGATGGCCGCCGATGTGGAGGCCGCCCGTCAGCTGGTGTACCATGCGGCGGAGCTGAAGGACGCCAACAGCCCCGAGGCCACCACCGCCTGCTCCATCGCCAAGTATTTTGCTGCCGAGGCCGCCAACCGCTGCGCCTATAAGGCCGTGCAGATCCACGGCGGCTATGGCTACATCCGTGAGTACAAGGTGGAGCGCATCTACCGCGACGCCCGTATCTGCAGCATCTACGAAGGTACGACCCAGGTCCAGCAGATGGTCATTGCCGGCAATCTGCTGAAGAAATAAGAAGGAGGTATTTGGACAATGAAAATTATGGTAACGGTAAAACAAGTTCCCGACACCTCCGGCAAAGTCGCCGTGAATCCCGATGGTACTTTGGATCGTGCGTCCATGCAGACCATCATCAACCCCGATGACCTGAACGCCGTGGAGGCCGCCCTGACTCTCAAGGACGAGCTGGGCTGCGAGGTCGTGGCGTTCACCATGGGTCCTCCCCCCGCCGAGGGCATGCTGCGTGAGCTGATGGCCATGGGCGTGGACGAGGCCGTTCTCATCACCGCCCGCGAGTTCGGCGGTTCTGATACCTACGCTACCTCCCAGATCATCGCCGCCGCCATCGACACCTACGGT